>NZ_CAKVAM010000008.1 GCF_934725225.1 uncultured Treponema sp. | reverse complement strand
ACCCGCATAGCGGGTGGTTATCTGTGAAAATATTCCGCTTCGCTTCATATTTTCACCGGCTCACGAGCCGTAATAATGTAAATCCCGCATTAAGTGCGGGATTTTTTTTATTTAGGACTTATTAAAACCATAAAAACGGATGAGCAAGCTCTTGAACGTAAGAGTACTGGACCAGATATATTTTATCTAATTCTGAAGGAATACTTCCCAAGACCATGAGTAAGTATTCCTTCAGTTTTTAACAGTTTTATTCCTGAAATATTGACTTTACAAGGGATTTGAACTTGTCTCCGCGGTCAAATTCGTTGGAGAACATTCCGAATGAAGTTGCGCCCGGAGAAAAGACAACAGGCAGCCAAGTATCAGAAAAAACTTCACCGTAGTTGCGGCTTGCGTTTTCAGACATGAGGCAGGTTTTAAGAACGTCAAGAAGAATCTGCAAAGAATCAAACGGACCTTCATATTTTACGCCGCGCTCATCAAGCATAGAAACAAGTTTGTCTGTTCCAGTGCCGGAAAGCAAGTAGATTTCATAAGGCGGAAACTTTGTGTTGTTTTCAGGGTCAAGGCATCTTGCAAGCGGAAGAAAGTCCAGCCCTTTGTCTGTTCCGCCTGCAATAAGAACAACACGCTGATCAAATGACTGGCTCGCCGCCGCGCACGCTTCTGGAACTGTTGAGCAACTGTCGTTATAAAAGACAACTTTGCGTCCATCAGAAGGACTTTTCCAGTCGTAGAATTTTTCAAGGCGATGAGTAATTCCTTTCCACTGCCCCATCACGGTGCAAATTTGAGCCGGAGCAACTCCCATAAGATACATCGCAAGGCTGGCATTCAAAACGTTAGCTCTCATGTGCTCACCCGGAACTTGAAGTTTTTCCATTACAACTTCTTCAAGAACAGTCTTTTCCTTTAAGCCGGGTTTTACAAATTCTGAAGGAATACGCGCAACTCCTTTATAGGAAGAACCATTTTTTTCCAAGTAAGCTCCAAAAATTCCCTTTGGCAAAAGAGCCTTGCTGTATCTAAGAACTTTAGCTTTTGTCTCGCTCGCAAACAAATCGCCCCAGCAACGGCAGCCTCTTTTTGGAGAAGCAGTTTCTTTAAGGTAGTTGTCTTCGTCAAAGTCAAGGATTGTAAAATCATTCTTGTCTTGGTCAGCAAAAATCAGCTTTTTATCTTCCACATAGCTATCCATGTCGCCGTACCAGTTCTGGTGGTCTGGAACAATCTTTGTGATTATAGAAATCTTTGGCTTTAAAAGTTTTCTTCCGCGCAAATCCGCAAGCTGCCAGCTAGAAAGCTCAAGAACAACAGGAGTAGTTCCGTCTGTTTTTTCAAGGAAAGAAAGAGGGCTTACGGTAATGTTTCCGCCCAAGAAGCATTTAAAGCCAGCCTGATTCAGTCCGTAGGAAAGCGCGCTAACTGTGCTGGATTTTCCCTTGCTTCCAGTAACCGCAATTATAGGAGCTTTTGTAAAGCGCAGAAAAATGCTGATGTCGGTTTCAATTGCTTTTGCAGCCGCAAGAAACTGATTGCCTTCAATTTTTACGCCGGGATTTTTTATAACGCAGTCCGCATTGGAAAAATCTTCAATCTTATGTCCGCCCAAAACAAAGCGAAGCCTAGACTTGTCAAGGAATCTGTCTTTTGCAAGAGATTCAAGAGTTGGCGCAAGCTGTTCGGCAGTCTTCATGTCGGTAACGGTAACAAAAGCTCCGTGCCTTAAAAAAAAGCGGACGCAGGCTTCTCCGCCGCCGTTAAGACCAAGCCCCATTATTGTAATTTTTTTGCCCTTTATTTCATCAAGCGAATTAAAATAACATCCATGCGGATAAATATGCGGCATTTTTCTCCTCCCGGTTTAACTTTTTTATCTTGAAGTGCAAAGGCTCTGTTTCGCCTTGAAATTTTCAATTCCTTCGTTTAGAAGATAATCAATAAGCTCAGAATATTCCAATCCGTCAGCAGCGCACATTTTTGGGAACATACTGATTTTTGTAAAGCCCGGAATTGTGTTTATTTCGTTCAGGTAAATTTCGCCAGTCTTGCGGTCTACAAAAAAATCCACGCGGCTCAAGCCCGAAGCGTTTATTGCAGAATACGCTTTCTTTGCAGTTTCCCTTATGAACTCAAGCTTGTCATCTGAAAGAAGCGCCGGAATTTTTAGCTCAGCACCGTCCGGGTCGTTGTATTTTGCATCGTAATCATAAAAATCATGCTTTGGAACGATTTCGCCCGGACCGTAAGCCTTTAAAAGCGTGCAGTCAGATTCCGAAGTCGCCGTTACAGAATTTCCTGTTACAGAGCATTCAACTTCGCGCGCGTCAATCGCCTTTTCAATAAGAACTTTGTTGTCCCAGCTGAACGCCTCCATGAGCGCAAACGAAAGCTCCTTTTTATTCCGCGCAAGGCTTGCTCCGTCGCTTGAACCTGCTGCGCATGGCTTTACAAAAAGCGGAAACTCAAGTTTTTCAATTGCTTCTTCAATCAGCTTGTCGTAAAGAGTGCTTGAATTTATCTGGCTTCTTGAAAGGCACATATACGGAACAACAGGAATTCCTGCGTTCTTTAAAAGAATTTTTGTAGTTTCCTTGTCCATTGCCGCGCTTGAAGCCAAAACTCCGCAGCCAACGAACGGAACGCCAGCCATTTCAAACACGCCCTGAACAGTTCCGTCCTCGCCGTAAGTTCCATGCAGAACCGGGAACACAACATCGCACGGAATGTAGTTTCCGCAGGCAAAAAACACGTTGTCTTTTCCGCGCCCAAACGAAACTTTAACTTCGCGGCTTTCATCTTCATGCACGCAAAGAGCGGCTTCAGGATTGTTTCTTACTTCCTCAAAAACTGAATTATCTTCAAGATACCATTTTCCGCCCTTGGAAATTGAAATAAGAGAAACGTTGTGCTTTGCGCTGATATTCCTGATTACCGAGGCGCATGACAAAAGCGAAATTTCATGCTCGCCGGATTTTCCACCGTATATTAAAACTACATTCATTTTGCAAACCCCATTTCTTTTAAAGCGTTCTTTGCTTCTGAAATTTCATCGTACTTTATAGCATTGTCGGCGTAAATTATAGAATTTTCATGGCTTTTTCCAAGCAGAAGCACAATGTCGTTTTCCTTTGCCATGCTGAATGCTTTTCTGATTGCCTGCGGACGGTCTGGAATAAGGAACAAATCAACATTGTCTTTTTTGCCTTCTTTTCTTGCCCCCAAAGCAATCTGCTCAATAATCGCCATTCTGTCTTCCTTGCGCGGATCTTCATCAGTAAGAATAACAGTGTCGCAGAAGCGAGCTGCAATTTCACCTTGAAGAGGACGCTTGGTTGTGTCGCGTTCACCGCCAGAGCCGAACACGCAAATCATCTTGCCCATAGCTCGGTTTTTTACAGGCGGAAAAATTGTCTCAAAACTTGAAGGCGTATGTGCATAGTCCACAATAACTTCAAAAGGCTGCCCTTCGTCAATTACGGTCATGCGGCCTTTTACGCTCGTAAGTTTTTGCGCGCACAAAGCAAGTTTTTCTATTGAAATTCCGGTTGTTCCATGCACAGCCAAAATCGCGGCGGTAATATTGTACGCATTGAACGCTCCCGGAACAGAAGCCTTTACGTGGACAACAGAATTTTCGTTGTTAAGAGAATCGTGGGTTTCAAAGCGGTGAATGCTGAACGCAAGCCCGAATCTTGCCGAAGCTATATTCCGGCACGAAAAATAAGGCATATCTTTTGGAATTTCTGGAAGCGGAGGAGATGAAAGTCCCAAAGCAGCCTGCTTGCCAGCCTTTCCTTCCGTGGTGAATCCTATGGTTTTGTGCTTGGTGCAGGAAGCAAAATAAGATGCCGCAGGATCTTCCAAATTAACAACTCCGAACGCAGGAACTTTTGTTGCAACTCCGGCAATTGTTTTTTCGTGATTATGCAAATCCAAAGCGCGGAACAAGTTCGCCTTGTCGCTTTTGTACTGCTCGTAAGTTCCGTGGAATTCCAGATGCTCAAGCGTAACATTCATAAAAACAGCGCAGTCAAAAAGAACATCGCCAAGCCTGTTAAGCTTTTTACTCAATCCGTGGCTTGAAGATTCCACAACAGCGTGAGTGCATCCGTTGCAAACCATCTCGTAAAGCTCGCGCTGAACAATAGGAGCTTCCGGCGTTGTCTGGTGCTGCGGATTGTCTATAGCGTCTCCTCCAAGAGAATACTGCACTGTGGAAATAAAGCCCGCCTTGATTCCGTTCAGGCGCAAAAACTGCCATATAAACGAAACCGTGGAAGACTTGCCTTCCGTTCCTGTAACTCCATAGACAACAAGCTTTGAAGAAGGATTGTCATAAAAGCATGAGCTTACAGGCGACATTGCAAACCGTGATGAAGGAACTTTTACAAACACAACATTTTTTGAAGAGGAAGCCAAAGCAGCCTTGATTTGCGACTGCTCTTCCTGCGTAATTTCATCCTGAAAAACAACTGCGCTAGCCCCGCAAGAAACAGCCTGCGCTATAAACTTGTTGCCGGTTGTATGAGTTCCGGGCAAGGCAAAAAACAAATAGTTTTCTTTTACATCCCGGCTGTCAAAAGCAAGACCTTCTACACAAGCATCTGTATTTTTTGGGGAAGAAATTCCGTCTTCCGCCACAATCTTATAATCAGTTTCTTCAGAGCCAAGCGACTTCAAAAGCTCGCACAAATTCTTTTTCATAATGCGCCATTCTACCACTTTAAAAAGAAATGCACAATGAAAAGTAATTGCCACACGGATTGGAAAAGCCTAACGGCTTTTTACAGCATGAATAGATTTATGCCATTCTCTTGTATCACACAAATCCATTAAACTGTATCAGCCTGATACATTGCCGCGTACCACAGTGATACATTATGCTGTATCAAGCTGCGTCATTCCAATGGAGTACACAACACCATTAGAATGATACACATCCTATCATTATGCGGATATATACACCTTATCATTAGAATGATAAGCACCCTATCATTGCGATTGCGAACTAATCCGCCTTAACTGCAAAAAAGTTGAGTTTCCGCGCGTAGACCCGCTCGTTTGTGTATGGGTCTAAGACAGCAAATCTTTCGAGTCCCCCAGCCGCAGCAGGAACATCAGGTATGGCAAATGGCCGCCAGAAGCGTTCGTAATTGCGGTATTCAAGCAGTGTTCCCACCACGCCGTTTTGCAATTGAAAGTCATTTTTAAATGAAAGTCCAAGCTTGTTAGTATCTGACGGGCCGCTCTGATACCAGCCGATGTTAGGCGCGTCAAGGCTGTTGTTCGCTATTGCCAAAGCCTGCTCAATGGTGTAAGCATTTTCTGCCGGTGAGAATTTTGTGCTGGTTTCGCCTTCAACAAGTCCAAAAGCGTCCATGAAACCTACAGCCTCTTTTGCCCAGTCTGCAATGCTTTCGCTGTCGGAATATCGAGACAGTTTTGAATCATAAGGCGAGTAGCGGACATTTTTATTTTTCTTTGCATACATCAAGGCCTGATAAAGGAAAGTTGCAAGCTGCTGTCGGTCAACTGCGCCATCCGGGTTAAATTTGCCTTCCGAAGCTCCGCCGTAAATTCCAGCCCCAGCCGCCTTTAGCGCGTACTTGCTTTTTGTGTCGGAATAAGTCTTTGACTTTGCAGGGGAAATTGACTTGCCCGAAAGTTTTTCAGCAAGAGTTACAGCAATCGCGCTGGCCTGCAAACGTGTAAGCGGCTTTGTAAAGTCGTCGCCTAAAACAGATTCGTCCAACAAGCCGTTTCTGGCAGCCCAATAAACTCCGTCCTGTGCTTTTTCGCTTATCTTTGCCTTTACGTCCTTGCTTTTTGGAACTGCGAAAGACCACATATTTGAATTGACTTTTGTTGAAACATCAAGTGCCTGTTCGTAACTTGTGCCGCCTTTCTGCCAGTCTTTCTTCTTCTGTTCCATGTACATATTGTACACCGCTCTAGTTTCCGGGGTATCCTTGTGTCCAGCACCATAACGAAAATACTCATAAGTAAAATCTGCCAAGTCAGAGTCGCGCTTGTTAATACCGCACCATCTGCATGAAAGATAGTAGACTTTTTCGCCCTGCTTGTTTGTGCCGGCAAAATTCTTGTCGGAAATGTCAAACCTTGCAAAGTCGTGCACTGGAAACTTCGTTCCCTCGTCCGAAAAAGTATGATTTGGATTATACTCGCACTTGCCGCACCATTTGCACGAATAATACCACTCGTTTTTCTGCTGGCAGGTCATATGCTGCTTCATGCGGCTTGCAGTGTAGGATTTTCCAGTGTAGACGTGGCCGGGACACCATTCTCTTGCGGCGGAATCACCTTTCTTGAAAGCCTCGTACACGTCTCCAGAATATACTTTAACAAAATATACTGGCGAAACAGGCTTTGAACTGTAGCTTAAAAGTCCATTCGGCAATTCGCTTTCAGGCACATAGATAGTGCAGAAGCCGTTCATCATGCCGCTGTCAAACATTAATCTATTATTGTATTTTATAAAGTCGTCCTTAGTTCCAGACTGATATTCATCTTCAATAAATTCAGACTGCAACTCATCTATAAAAGCCCAAGCGTCAACTTGCGGACTAAGCCAAACCTCCCTGACATTTCTAAGGCAGTCATATCTTCCCATATATATCTGATGCAGATAGCTGGCAGTAGCTGAAGGATAGTCAACAAGCAATCTTGTGATATAAAGGGAATCTTCTTGCCACAGTTTTGATTCATAGTATCTGTCGCCAAGGTCGTCGTATTCCTCAATTGGATTCAAAATCATTTCGCGCGCGTTCGTCTTCCACCACAAGGAATCCGCCTGCTTTTCGCTGTAGATTTGATTTTTTATAATCTCTTTAAATGCATCACTTATCTGTGTACTAATATCTTTTGCCGGCAGCACGCTCACAAAAAAGCCCATAATCAAAGTTGAAAGCGTAGCAATTTTCAAAGTCTTTTTCATAGAAATCTCCTTAGAACAGAGTAAATCAGCTATTTTTTAATAGATTTTTGAAGTTCTTTAACTTGAGAAAGCTCCATCCCCATTATCTTTGCAACTTTTTTCGGAGGAATGCCGTTTAAGAGATAACTTTTTGCTGTATTCAATCTTATTTCTTCCATAGAAGCTATCCTAGATTGCGGCTTCTGCTCTTCCTCGTGAACTTTTCTCTCTGCTTCTTTTTGATTTACTACTTGCTTTTTCTGCTTTTGGGTAACAGTGCTTGTGTCTGTGCGAACTACACGGAATCCGAAGCAGGCGGTTGCGTATTTATATGGTAATTGATAGTTTACAGATAGAACATAAGACTGTTCAGGAACTGTCCAGCTAGGATTCGTGCTCTGCCAAGTTATAATGCCGTCCTTCCCATTCCCAATATGCCAGTATCTTCCATTTTTAACGCCCCAGTATCCGCCGTGAAGATTGCTGTCATAATCACCACCCTCGTTTCCCCAGCACCATTCCTCCACATTGCCGCTCATGTCATAAAGTCCAAAAGCGTTAGGCTTCTTCTTTTTTACTTCGTGAGTCTTGTTGCGGCTGTTGCGGATGTACCAGGCGTAATCACCAAGTTTTAACTCATCGTCCGTTCCGCTGTAGACATCTTTATCTAAATTGTTTCCTCCACTTGCGGCATATTCCCACTCCAGATTCGTTGGCAGGCGGTAGCCGTTCGCGTTCCAGTCGCACTCAACTTCAAACCAGGTCGATTGGTTAAAAATGTATCCTTCTTTTCTGAATGTCATTGTGGGTTTTTTGCCCCATTTGCTCGTGTCCGCCGTGGGTTCTATGCCCCACTTGCTTGTGTCTGTGCTGTCGTTGGCTTTGTAGCAAGGCGTAAGACCTTCTTTTATGGAACGTTTGTTGCAGTATTCAATCGCATCAAACCAGCTTACCCGCTCTACAGGGCGATTTTCCTGAATCTCGCCTTTGTCCGGATTAGTTTTGAATTTGCTTGGGTTTGCTCCCATTATGTCCTGATATTCCTTTTGCGTTACCTCGTGGTCGCACATATAGAAATCTCTTTCAAGGGTAACAGCCGAAACTCTCACAAAGTCAGGACTTATATTCTGCGCATACACATTGCCCGCAAGCGACATTGCCGAAAACACGGCAAAAAGTTTTAATTGTTTTATTGCTGCTTTCATAATGTGTCATTTTACCACCTAAAAACAAAATGCACAATGAAAAGAAAGATTGCCACACGGATTGGAAAAGCCTAACGTTTTTTTTTACAGCATGAATAGATTTATGCCATTCCCTTTCTTGACACCCGATAAACCTCCCTTTCGGAATCCGATAAGCGTAATTATTAGCAGTCAATAAACCTCCCTTTCGACCATCAAAAGACAGAGATATTAACGCATTTTACATACAGTCTGTGCAAGGGATTATCCAGTCAAGCTGGATAATGACATCAACTTTCCAAACTTTACATATATACAGTAGTATTAAAATATGATATAGTAATTTTATTGGAAGTGCCTGATTTCTAAGGCGGCGTCTCCCGAACTCAAACCAGCTTGCTGGAATCTTGAAAGCCGGGAGGACTTGCGTATGACTT
The DNA here is from genome assembly GCF_934725225.1 of uncultured Treponema sp. NCBI lineage: Bacteria > Pseudomonadati > Spirochaetota > Spirochaetia > Treponematales > Treponemataceae > Treponema > uncultured Treponema sp. The sequence goes on along the minus strand of NZ_CAKVAM010000008.1, from coordinate 49,958 downwards.
TAGAGCTTGTTTTGGCAGTAGTGGCAATCATAAATTGTATCGCTGCTGTTGCAAGTGCAGTTATCGCAACCCTTTCTTACCTTAAAAATAAGAAGAGTTAAAAAGCAAAGCCGCCCATTCGTTTGATCACACTGGACGGCTTTTTAGTTAAACAGTGGAGACGACCGACGGAAATCGGGCATTTCCTTTATTTCAATATACTACAGAAAAACATTTCCGTCAAACAGTCCTATTCTTGCCATCGCAAAACTTCGCCTAGCAAAAAGAGGCTTTTTCTATTAGAATGATGGCAGCTAAAAAACTGCAAGGAGCTTGGCTTGGCTGACTATCATAAATTTCCTGATGCCCCGGAAGGAACTCCGGTTAGCAATTTTGTTCACCTTCACGTCCATTCAGACTATTCAATTCTGGACGGCGCAAGCAAGATTGACACGCTTGTTGCAAGGGCAAAAGAGCTTAATATGCCGGCGCTGGCTCTTACTGACCACGGAAATATGTTCGGCTCGCTCAACTTTGAAAAGCTCTGCCACGTAAACGGAATAAACCCGATTGTAGGCGAAGAATTTTATGTCGCCTGGGGAAGCCACACAGAGCACAACGATGTTCCGTTCGGGCGCAACGGAAAAAACAGCCATTACTTTCACCTTATTCTTTTGTGCGAAAATCAGACAGGCTACAAAAATATGTCATGGCTTTCTTCAATCGCATACACGGAAGGGCTTTACTACGGAAAACCAAGAATAGACTTTGAGCTTCTAAAAAAATACCACGAAGGACTTATCTGCCTGAGCGCGTGCATTCAGGGCGAACTTCCGCAGCTGCTTTTAAACGGAAGGGACGAAGACGCGTACCGGGTTGCAAAGGAATACAAGGAGCTTTTCGGACCGGACCGCTACTACATAGAAATCCAAGACCACGGACTTGACGAGCAAAAAGAAGTCGCAGTCAAACTCATAAAGCTTTCCAAAGACTTGGACATTCCGCTTGTTCTTACAAACGATGTTCATTACTGCAACAAGGACGACGCTGAAGCACAGGACGCTTTAAGGTGCATTGGATTCAAGAAGCTTTTGGACGAGCCTCATCAGACAATGGGCGGCGGAAGAAAAGAATGGTACTTAAAGACAGAACAGGAAATGTCGATTCTTTTTCCGAACTACCCGGAAGCAATGGCGAACACAATAAAAATCGCCAATATGTGCAACCTTACAATTCATCAGTACACAACGCCCGAACTAAAAGGCTGCCTTCCGCGTTTTTCACTTCCAATCGAATTTCAAAAGCATGAAGACTACACGGAAAATCAGGACGACTATGTGCGCTGCCTTGTAGAAAAAGGTCTTAGAGTGCGCTACCCGGAAATCACGCAGGCAATAAGGCGGCGGTGCGAATACGAGCTTGGAATTATCTTTAAAATGGGATTTTCGGGCTACTTTCTGATTGTTTGGGAATTTATCAACTGGGCAAAGGAACACGGCATTCCGATTGGTCCGGGGCGCGGTTCAGGAGCAGGTTCTCTTGTCGCGTACTGCATGACAATCACAGACATTGATCCGTTCAGATTCAAGCTGATTTTTGAGCGTTTCTTAAATCCAGAGCGCGTTTCCATGCCGGATTTTGATATAGACATGGACTTCGATTTTAGGCAAAACATCATTCAGCATACAAGGGAAACTTACGGAGAACCGCAGGTCGGACACATTGTAACGTTCGGAACTTTAAAGCCCAAGAACTGCCTTGCCGATGTTGGACGAATTTTAAACATTCCGCTTTCGATTGTTACAAAAGTAAAAGCCTGCATTCCGGACAATCCAAAGGCAAAACTGAAAAACGCGCTCGAGCCGCCCACAGACAAATTTCCAGACGGCGGACAGCTTATTCCAATCAGCGAAAATCCAGAGGCGACAATCGGGCTTGACAAAAAAACTTTTGACCGCTGGATTGCTCTTTGCAAAAAGCTTGAAGGCTTAATCAGAAACACTGGGCTTCACGCTTCGGGAATGGTAATCGGACTTACTGCTCTTCCAGACTGGGCGCCGGTTTTCAAAGATCCAAAGACAGGCGAAGTTGCGGTTCAGTACACAATGGACATAATCGAGCCGTGCGGACTTGTAAAGTTCGACTACCTTGGACTTAAAACGCTTTCTTTAATCCGCTATGCCGAAAACATAATCAACAAGCACAAAAAGCCAGACGAGCCGGAATTCAGGACAGAAAACGTAAGCGAAACCGATTCCGAGACATTCGACTTGTTCTGCCGCGGAGACTCTGTTGCAATCTTCCAGTTTGAATCTCCGGGAATGCAGAAAATATTGCGTCAGTGCCAGCCAAGATGCGTGGAAGAGCTTGTTGCCTTGAACGCGCTTTACCGTCCGGGTCCGCTTGACTATATTCCGCAGTACATCGAAGGCAAATGGAAGCCAGAAACCGTTCACTATCCAGATCCGTGCCTTGAAGGAATCCTAAAGGAAACTTACGGCGTTATGGTTTATCAGGAACAGGTTATGCAGGTTTCCCAAAAAATCGCGGGATTTTCCCTTGGTGCGGCAGATATGCTCCGGCGCGCGATGGGTAAAAAGAAGCCAGAAGTTTTGATGGGAAAAAAGAAGGAATTTATTGAAGGCGCGATAAAACAGGGATTCACTGAAAAACACGCCGCAGATATTTTTGAAATCATGGTTCCTTTTGCAGGCTACGGATTCAACAAGTCGCATGCGGCGGCTTATACAGTTCTTGCTTACCGAACAGGATGGCTTAAAACCCACAAAAAAGCTGAATTCATGGCGGCAAACCTGACCAACGAAATCACTTCCACAGACACTCTTCCTGAATATATTGAAGAAGCGCGAAAAATGGGAATTCCAGTTGATCCGCCGGACGTAAACCGTTCCGACTCAATCTTTGATGTTATCGACGGACACATTGTGTTCGGTCTTAAAGGAATAAAAGGAATGGGCGAAGGAGCTGCAAGAGCAATTGTTGAAGAGCGCGAGAAAAACGGACCTTACAAATCTTTCGTGGATTTTATTGAAAGGCTGAGCAACAAAGATGTAAACAAAAAAGCAATAGAAGTTCTTATAAAAACCGGCGCATTCGACAACTTGGGACAAAACCGCGCAACTCTCACCATGAACTTTGAGCGCGTAATTGAATACGAAGACAAAAAGAACGCTTCCAAGGAATACGGACAGGCAAGCCTTTTTGAGGATGCCGGAATAAAAGAATTTGAAGACTTTAAGTTTGAAGAATGCGAAGACCTTCCAAAAATGGAACGTCTTAATATGGAAAAAGAACTCATAGGCTGCTTTGTTTCCGGGCATCCTTTGGACGACTACAAAACCGCAATAGAAACCTGCGCAACCTGCAACAGCGAAAATATCGGACGCTGGGCAAAAATTGACAAGGCGGAAAAAGCATCGCTGGAATCAAGCGGAAGGTCATCTTGGCAGGCAAGAAATTCCGGCAAAACATACATTGCAATCGGAATGCTTCAGGATTTAAAAATCATAATGACAAAAAAAGGCAAGCAGATGGCATTTGCAAAACTCGCCGACTACAAGGGATTCATTGACGTAACATTCTTTCCTGCTATTTGGGAAAAATATTCAAGTCAGATTGAAGCCGAAAAAGTTTATGCGTTTAAAGGCAAAGTTGACGGCTCAAGGGAAGTTCCGAGTTTCCTTGTAGAATCAATTGAAGACATTGCAACTTTGCAGCAAAAGGCAATTTCAAGCGTCCACATTCAGCTTGAGCAAGGTTTTTCTTCCGTAAAAGAAATCGCGCCGCTTAGAGATGTTTTGTTTGGCGGAACGGGAACTTTGTTAGTATATTTTCATATAGAAATAGACGGAAAAACTTACGTTGTAAAGGCAAACACTCAGCTGACCGTTCCAAACACAAAGGAATACATAGACAGCCTAAAAGATATTTCCGGAGTTCAGGAAGTCTGGACTGAATAATGGCACAGGAGGTTTTTACGCCATGTTTATCTTAAGAATAATTTCAGCTTTTTTATCACTATATTCTCTTTTATGTCTTTTGCGAATAATAATCACTTGGATTCCAAATTATTCATACAGCAAACCGGCGGACATTCTGGCACAAATATGCGATCCGTACATGAATCTTTTCCGCGGAATAAAATGGCTTAGATTCGGAAGCTTTGACTTTAGCCCTGCGCTTGCGTTGTGCATTTTGGGCGCAGGCTCGCAGCTTTTTTCAAGCCTTGCAAATGGAGGCTACATAAATCTCCAGATGATTCTGGCAATGATTCTTGGAATTTTCTTTTCAATTCTGTCATCGCTCATTTTCTTTCTGATAATTCTTTTTGCAATACGATTAATTTTGATAATGATAAACAAGGATTCGTACAACACAAGCGGATTCATGGCAAACCAGATTGACAACTCAATTTCGCCGATTGTCTATAGAATCGCAAGAACATTCGCAATGGGCAAACGCATAACTTACAAAGCCGCCTTGATAATTTCAATAATCGCCCTTTTATTTTTGCAGTTTGCATTAAGAATTCTTCTCGCGCTTATTTTGTCGATAATTTTGTAAATGATTCTTTCTGAACTTGGAGCCGCTGTAGAAACACTTTCTGGTGTAGGTCCTGCCGCGGCAAAAAAATTCGCCAGCCTGAATATTTTCACAGTAGCCGATTTGCTTTCTGTTTTTCCGCGCGACTACGAAGACAGAACAAAACGGATTCCGCTAAGAGATTACGCAAATTTTCCAAAAGTCCACACAATCTGCAAAGTGACGGCTCACCAGTGGTTCGGCTACGGAAAAATGAAAACCTTGAAAATCGCAATAACCGACGGAAGCGCAAACGCCTGGCTTGTTGTATTCAACCGAGACTTTCTTGCAAAATCTCTGCCAGAAGGAAGCATCATCGCCGTAACTGGAAAATTTGAAACAAAATACAACGAGCTTCAGTCTTCATCTTTTGAAGCTTCAAGAATTTCGTTCGACGGAAATTTATCGGACTTTGAAAATGTTCCAGTTCCAGACAGCACGGTAATTCCAATCTATCCGCTTACAGAAGGTCTCACGCAAAAAATCTACAGAAAAACTGTGGCGCAGGCATTAAGGCAATTCGCAAAAAACATAAGCAACGAAATTCCAGAACAAATCATAAAAGAACGGAATCTTTTAAATAAAAGCGAAGCGATTCTTTTTATTCATCAGCCGCAAAATTTAATTCAGGCGCAGGAAGCAAGAAAAACTTTAATTTACGAAGAGCTTTATCTTTTTGAATACAAAATGCTCGAACGCGCACTTACGCACCGCGGAACTTTGCCTTCGCAGGATTTTGCGCCGGAAGCATATCCGTATTTTTCCACGCCAGATTCAGAAACGGGGCTTGAGCAGATAAAATGTGAATTTCAAAAAAGCCTTTCACCGCGTCAAAAGCAAATTTTCAGCAGCCTGAATTTTGAGCTTACATTGGATCAGATGAATTCAATTTTAGAAATGAACCGCGACATTGACAAAAGCCAGACTGAATGCAACACAATGCTGAATGCTCCGCAGAAACTTTCAAAACCTCCGTTTTCCATGCAGCGGCTTTTGCAAGGCGATGTCGGTTCTGGAAAAACTCTTGTGTCTTTTTTTGTCTGTGCGCGGACAATTGATTACGGCGGACAATGCGCAATTCTTGCTCCCACGGAACTTCTTGCTCGCCAGCACGCGGAAAACGCCGCAAAACTTTTAGAGCCAGCCGGAATAAGAACAGCATTTCTCACAGGAAATTTAAAAGCTTCCGGCAGGCAGCCTCTTTTAAATGCTCTTAGAGACGGAAACATTGACATTGTAATTGGAACTCACGCGCTTTTCAGTAGAAACACGCAATACAAAAATCTTCAGCTTGCGGTAATAGACGAGCAGCATAAATTCGGAGTAACGCAAAGAGAATCGATTATTTCAAAAGGAAGAATTTCGTTCAAGCACATGGCGCATTCCCCGGATCTTTTGATGATGAGTGCAACACCGATTCCGCAGACATTGGCGCTGACTGCATTCGGCGACCTTGACATAAGCGTAATAAAAACCATGCCCAAAGGAAGGCTTCCTGTAAAAACTTATCTTACGGTTTTCGGAAATGAACGCAACGTCTACGAAGCCATAAGAAAGGAATTGAACGCAGGGCATCAGGCATATTTCGTTTATCCAAGAATCGCAGAAAATCCGCAGGCGGAGCAAACAGAAAAAGCCTCGTTAAAATCCGCGGAAGAAATGTTCGATTTTCTTTCAAAGGAAGTTTATCCGAATTTCAAATGCGCGCTTATCCACGGAAAAACTGAAGACGAACAGCAGGCTGAAATACTCAAAAATTTTTCAAGCGGAAAAATTCAAATTCTCGTTGCAACAACAGTCGTAGAAGTCGGTGTCGATGTTCCGAACGCAACTTGCATTGCAATTGAGCACGCCGAAGGATTTGGACTTGCGGAACTTCATCAGCTGCGCGGAAGAGTCGGGCGCGGAAAATTCCAGTCATACTGTTTTTTAACTTACAGCAAGAACATCACCGAAACTGGAATTTCACGATTAAAGGCACTGCACCAAAGCAATGATGGATTTTTCATTGCGGAAGAAGATTTAAAATTGCGCGGTCCTGGAGAAGTCTTTGGAACAGCCCAGTCAGGATATTTTGCATTGAACATAGCCGACTTAAGCCGTGATAAAGAAATTCTCAAGACCGCACGATACGACGCTTTATGCCAGCTTAAGCAACATAATCCTTAAGGGAAATGTCGCAGATTTTGTTTGCACGGATTTTTGCAATCGCATGTTTTTCAATCTGGCGGACACGTTCTCTTGAAAGATTCATTTTTTCGCCGACTTCTTTCAATGTTCTTTCGCCTTGACCGTTAAGACCGTAGCGCATATTAAGAACTTCAACCGATTTTTTGTCCAAGCCCACAAAAGCCTTGTCAATTTCAGTTTTCAAAGAAGCATCGATGGCTGCATCTTCCGGCGTAAAAGTTCCGGCAGAAACTGTGTCAACAAGTGCAGTATCGGAATCGCCGCTGATAGGAGAATCCAAGCTTATCATTTCCTGCGAAATATTAAGCATTTCTCTTATGTGATGTTTTGTCATTCCGAGTTTGAGCGCAACTTCTTCAAGCTCCTCTTCCTCTGATTTTTTTCCATGCGGATTTACGCTGTGGCACGCTCTTTTTATTTCAGTAAGCTCAGCATCTTTATTTACAGGCAAACGAATCGGGCGGCCAAAATCAACAATCGCTTTCATTATGCTCTGGCGAATCCACCAAACTGCATAAGATATAAAATGGTAGCCTTTGCTTACGTCAAAATGGTCGAGCGCCTTCATAAGTCCAAGATAGCCTTCACTTATCAAATCCTCGTATTCAAGACCTTTGTTCAAATACTGTGAAGCAATTTTTATAACAAAGCGCATATTGGAAGTCAAAAGCTTGTCTCTTGCGGCTTTGTCTCCAGCAGCGGCTTTTGTTGCAAGCTGAGTTTCTTCGTCATTTGTAAGAAGAGGAATTTTCTTTATTTCATTAAGATGAATCCTCACAACGTCCAAATCTTTTGCTGAAACATTAGTCATTTTCTTGCCTCCAGTATGCTTTTATTTACTTAATAAACAGCATAAAACGTGCCAAGTTGTATAAAAACAAGAAATATTTTAAAAATAAGTAAATTTTTAGATTTCAATAGCAAAAAGGCTGATTTGAATGCGGTTTTTCAGATTCTAAAAGTATTTAAAACAAACAAGGCTGTATCAAAATGACACAGCCCATAAAGTGTTGATTCAAAGCGAGTCAAAATGACCCACCAAAAATAAAAAATTACTCTACAACAGCAATAATGTCGCAGTTTTTAAGAATAAGATAGTCTTCACCGTCAATCTTAATTCCTGTTCCAGCGTACTTGTCATACAAAATTTTTTCACCAGGCTTTACAGTGATTTTTTCCTTTTCAGTTCCCGGACCAACAGCTTCAACAACAGCCTGCTGAGTTTTTTCCTGCGCTGTGTCTGGAATAATAAGTCCGCCAGCTGTTTTTGTTTCTGCGGCAACCTGCTTTACCAAAACTCTGTCTGCCAATGGTTTTACTTTCATTTAAATCCTCCAAATCTATATTTGAAAATTTTTTAAAATTTTGAGCGGGCAACATAAATTGATTGCGCTCTTTTTTTATACTATAAAAATACAAATTTTTTCCCTGAAAGTCAAATTCTATGGAAAATAAGTTTCATTTTTCCGCCTGAATTTTTTTCTGAAGCAAACGCGCCTTGTTATTTTCTGAATCCAACGAAAGCGCATATTTTAAAGCTCTTGAAGCTCCGTACAAATTTCCCTGCTTCCATTCAAGCTGTGCAATTCTAAACAAAATTTCAGCCTTTTCTTTTCCTTCAGACGATTTTGCAGAAGCCATGTTAAGCGAATCCAAAGCTTCTGGCAGACGGTCAACGCTAGCATACAAAACGCCAAGATTGACAAACGCGTTTATAATTGAAGAATTTTTTGAAGAAGAATTCAACGCGGCAATCCGGTTTCCATAATTTTCCGCGATAAAATTGTAAAGAGAAATTCCAGATTTGAAATTTCCTTTTTTGCAGGCAAACCAGGCGCAAAGTTCACATTCCCAAAGCTCAAGGTTTTCAGGCGAATCTTCAGGCAAAAAATCATACTTAGACTTGTAATATGAATCAAAAAGAGCTTCCGCATCCGGCTCGGAATTTTCATTTAAAAGAGAAAAAACGCAGTGCTTTAAAACAGATTCAGGATAAATATTTTCCGCGGAAACATTTTTTTCAAGCATCAGCCAAATGTCAGAAACAGGCTTTTCAGTTTTATCAATTTTATTTTTTTGAGCAACAAGCGCATCCTTTAAAACCAAGGCTTCCGAATTTTTGGACGCAATAAGAGAATCAAGTTTTTCAAGAACGGAATCAAACGACACAACCGGAACTTTGTCTTTTTTTTCCATGCTCAAAGTTTTTAATCCGGCGTTTCTAATTTTTTGCGAAAGAAAATCCTCATGCTGATTTTTTATCTGATCAAGTGAAAATTCGCCAAGAGCCGCAAGTCCCGGCAAATAATCTGGAAAATCAACAGAAAGAAAATCGAGAAGTTTTTGTTCTTTTTCAAAATCGTTGTTCCGCTTGGCAAACATTGCGCTGTTCATGTATATCTGCGGCGGAATATTTGGAAAATTCTGAATAAGATTTTGACGAATTTTCTCGGAAGAATTTTCCTCGCCTTCAATATAAAATCCGTCCGACTCAAGAGAAAGAATTTCAATTTTTGTGGGCAAATCAGTTTTTTCTGCGAACGAGGCAAGTTTTGAGCTGGCTTCCAAAGCTGCAATGCTTTCCGCGTAAAGTCCTGAATCAAAAAAAATGCAGCCCCAAAAAAGACTTTCCTTGCTGCTTGAAATTTTCTTTGGATACAAAGCCACGGCATTTTTAAATTCACCGCTGCGCATAAAAATTGAAGCGGCATTAAAAATCCAAATGCTTTCATCCGAACCATCAAAAGCATTTTTGTACACAGAAATAAAATCCGGACTGCAAAAAATTTCTTTTATTTCTTCCGAAGTTTTTATTTCCGCGGATTTATTTTTCTTTTTTTTGGAAACAGGATTGAATGCAGATTTCAAAACAGGCTCGCCATTTTCTATCGCAAGCAAGGCTTTTTTTAAAACGCATTCCGCATAAATCGAAGAATATCTGGAATCTTTTAAGCAAAGTGAAATTTGAAAAGCTTCTTCAAGCCGATTTTCTCTTAAAAGAAAATTTGCGTACACAGCGGAAAGCTCAGGATTTTTGGGATTTTTTTTAAGGCCTTTTTTTAAAACCCGTTCCGCTGATTTTGCTTCGCCAAGGAAAAAATAGCGTTTTGCAATTCCAAGAAATTCATAAGAAGCATAAGCTTTTTTTTCAAGTTTTTTTAAGGATTTTAAAGCGTCTTCCGCGGAATTCTGAGAAACAGCAGCATCAACAGAATCCAGCGCAGAAGTAAAAGATGAACCTTCAGAATGAGAAGAGCACGAACAAACTAAAACTGCAGCCAAGCAGCAAAACGCCGCAATGCAGATTGATTTTTTGCTCACGCTACCTCTTCTTTGCTGATTGTATCAAGAATTGCATTTATAAATCTAAAAGAATCGTCTGTTCCAAATTCTTTTGAAATTGCAATGGCTTCATCAATAATTATTGTTGGCTTAAGCTCCTTTTGATAAAGCAAGGCAAAAACGCTGATACGCAAAATTGAAAGTGTAACTCTGTTCAAGCGGTCAAAATTCCAATTCGCAGTCAAATGCGCCTTTATTTTTTCATCAATTTCCTGAATATGATTTATTGTTCCTGAAATCAGCAAACGCGCAAAATCATAAGATTCAGCCCGCGACTGGGAAAAATCTTCACTTTCAGGATTTTCCGTTACAGTTTCGGGCAGAACAAATTTTCCGTTTGGATTATTTTCAGAATCTTCTTTCAGCCATTCAAGCTTCAGCAAATCTTCAAGAGACGCCTTGCCGACATCATAGGAATACAAAGCCTGAACCGCAAAAATACGACCATTTCTTCTGGACACAGCAAACTCCTATTGCCAATTAAGGAGCTTTTTAAGAGCATCGCCTGTTTTTTTGCGGTCAACATTTGAAGGAATGTCAAGCGACTTTGAAATTTCCTGAGCGGCTTCTGTAAAATACTGGCTCTGTTTTTGAGAAGTAATGTTGCGCTTCAAATAATCGTAAACAGTTACAGTTGTTTCCGGCTGAACAACATCGCTGATTGAAAGCATTTTTGCATCGTACTTTTTTAGAACAGCGTAAAACTGGAAGTCAGAAGCAGTTTCTGTAACTTCAGAAAGATAACCTGCGGATTTTCCAAAAAGCTCATTAAGCTTGTCAATTGACCATCCAAGCTGCTGAGCCTGCTGAGCTGTTTTTGCAACTGTAATGTCGCCTGCTCTGTAATTAGTTCCGTTTTCATTTGAATTTTTAATTTCTTCGGATTTTTTTGAATCGCCTTTGTATTTGTTTCTCAAGTCTGTTGCCAAAGCGCGGGCAGCCATATCATTGCTTCCCTTTGGAACCATAACAAGGAAAAGCTTCATCATGTCGTTCCAAACAAAAGTTGACTTGTTCATTTCGTAAGCGTTGCGGATTTCTTCATCAGTTGCAGCTACCGCCTGAATTTCAGACTGCTTTTTTGAAAATACATACTGTTGAATTATAAGCTGATTTTTCAAGTAAGCCTTGTATTCAGACTTTGACATTCCGCTGTATTCTTTTATATATTCATCCAAGGATTTTCCAGCCTGCTTTTTAATCAAGTCTTCAAGCTGAGCTTCTGAAACACGAGTTCCAAGCTGCTGGCTAAAAGTATTCAAGAAAGCGTCATCAACCTGACTGTCTGTAACAGAAAGCCCTTCTTTTGCCGCTGCCTGAGTAATCAGTTTTTCAGCGATAAGATTTTCCAAGAGAGCCTGCTTCTGTTCAATAGGAAGAGATTCCATTCCGTACTGCTTCTGAATGAAACTTGCGCGCGTCTTCAACTGCTTTACAGTAATTGTTTCTGATTTATTAAGTTTTACAACTGCAAGAGGCTGCAAATCACTTTGGGCAAAAGCTCCAAATGCAGCAAATAAAATCAATAATCCAATAGAAAATTTTTTCATGAAGATTCATCCTTTTAATTCATTTATTAATAAACAGTTATTATTCAGTTCGGTTACAAAACTATTTTTCAAGCGGAAGTCCACCGGAAATTACAGCTCTGATTCTGCGCACTCCTGCGGAAGATGACTGCTCCTTCTGGATTTTGAATTCTCCAATCTGGGCTGTATGCTGAACGTGCGGACCTCCGCAGACTTCCTTGCTGAACCAGTTGTCTTTTTCACCGATTGTGTAGACTTTTACGTCCTCGCCGTATTTGTTCGTGAACAGGGCGCGTGCTCCTTCTGCCTTCGCCTTTTCAAGCGGCATGACTTCCATTGTAACCGGCAAATCTTTTTTTATCTGCTCGTTCACAATGTCCTCGACTTTCTGGATTTCCTCTTTCGTCATCGGACGGTCAAACGTGAAGTCAAAGCGCATACGCTCATTTGTGATGTTCGAGCCTTTCTGCGCGACTTTGTCTCCAAGGACATTGACAAGCGCCTGCTGGAGCAGGTGGGTCGCCGTATGATATTTTGTGGTTGTGTCCGACTGTTCGGCAAGTCCGCCCTTTGCGGCTCCTGCATCCTGAGTTTTTGAAGCCTCCTGATGCTTGCGCTCCGCTTCCTTGAATCCCTCGACATCAACGGTGAATCCGTTTTCCGCTCCGAGTTCCTGAGTAAGTTCAAGCGGGAATCCGAATGTGTCGTAAAGCCTGAATGCGATTTTTCCTGAAATTTCCCTCTTGGGATTTTTCATCAGGTTCGGAAGAAGCTTCTGGAATTCCGCCTCGCCCTTGCGCAACGTGTCGCGGAATTTGTTCTCTTCCGCGGAAAGCTCCGTGAAAATCTTTTCCTTGTTCTGCTCAAGTTCCGGATATGCGCACTTGAAATTTTCGATTACCGCCTGCGCGATTTCCGCAAGAAAATTCTTTTCGATTCCAAGCTTCATTCCGTGGCGGACTGCACGGCGAATCAAGCGGCGAAGAACGTAGCCCGCGCCGACATTTGAAGGAGAAACTCCTTTCTGGTCGCCAAGAATAAAAACTGCCGAGCGTGAATGGTCTGCGATAATGCGGACGCTTCTGTCCTTTTCCTCATCCGTGCCGTATTTATAGAAAGAAAGTTCCTCAATTTTTGCAATGATTGGCTGGAAAACTTCTGTAAGATAAACAGATGTTTTTCCCTGCAGAATACAGTTTGTGCGTTCAAGTCCCATTCCCGTGTCAACGTTTTTCTTTGGAAGCGGCACAAGAGTCTTTTCATCAATGCGGTTGTACTGCATAAAAACGTTGTTCCAGATTTCCATCCAGTTTTCGCTGTCTGTGCCTTTGTTTGAGCCGGCCGGCGGAAGACCTTCACCAACCCAGTAGAAAATTTCAGTATCAGGACCGCACGGACCTGTCGGACCTGCTGCCCACCAGTTGTCGCTTGCAGGAAGATATGCAATTTTGTCTTGTGGCATTCCGTTTTCTTTCCAGTAAGTTGCAGCTTCTTCGTCGCGCGGAGCATTTTCATCACCGGCAAAAACTGTAACAGAAATTTTACGCGGATCAAGACCGAGCCATTTTGGGCTTGTAAGGAATTCGTAAGAAAATCCGATTGATTCTTTTTTAAAATAATCGCCCAAAGACCAGTTTCCAAGCATTTCAAAACAAGTAAGATGGCTTGGATCGCCAACTTCATCAATATCACCTGTGCGGATGCATTTCTGGTAATCTGTAAGACGTGTTCCGGCCGGATGTTTTTCTCCCAAAAGATACGGAACAAGCGGATGCATTCCGGCGGTTGTAAACAAAACTGATGGATCATTTTCTGGAATCAAAGACTGACCAGAAATTTCAACATGGTTCTTTGATTTAAAAAATTCAATATATTTTGAACGTAACTCGTTTGCAGTCATAACAATCTATAGTAAAACTAAATACTTAAATAGTCAATTGTGGATTCATGCTCCGCCAAAAATCAACGAAGCATGAAATTTTCGTTTTTTAATAGGAATCAATTTGTTCCAAAAATTCTGTCGCCGGCATCTCCAAGGCCAGGACAAATATATGCGTTTTCATTCAGGCAGCGGTCAAGATGTCCAATGAAAAGTTTTACATCGGGATGCGCTTTCGTTAAAACTTCAACGCCTTCTGGAGCTGCGATTATGCACATGAATTTTATGTTTTTTCCTCCGCGCTTTTTTATAAAATCAACTGCGGAAACTGCCGAGCCTCCAGTTGCAAGCATCGGATCAACAATTACAATCTGACGCTGATCAAGAGAATCCGGCATTTTGCAGTAATATTCTTCAGCCTGATGAGTTTTTTCGTTGCGGCTCAAACCGATGTGCCCGACTTTTGCGGAAGGAACAAGAGTCAGCATTCCGTTCATCATTCCAAGTCCGGCGCGAAGAATCGGAACAACAACAAGTTTTTTTCCAGAAAGCATCGGAGTTTTGCAAGTTTCAATCGGAGTTTTTACTTCAACATCTTCAACTGGAAGATCGCGCAAAGCTTCGTAGCCCATCAAAACTGCAATTTCTTCAACAAGTTTTCTGAACTCATTTGTTCCAGTTTTTTCATCACGGAGCATTGAAATTTTATGCTGAATCAGCGGATGATTTAAAAAAACTACATTTTTATTTTCCATAAATTACTCTTTTTCCGAAGCCTTTTTTTCAGGCAAAAGCATATTCAAAATGATTCCAACCAAAGCTCCAGTCGCCAAGCCGGAAAGTCCGAGAGTCAGTCCGCCGATGTGAATATTTACAGCGCCAGCGGAACTATATTTTATTCCGATTGAAAGAACGAGAATCAACGCCGCAATAATTACGTTGCGTGAATCCTTGAAATCAACTTGGCTTTCAACAATGTTTCTTACGCCGACTGCGGAAATCATTCCATATAGAACAATTGAAATTCCGCCGCAAGTCGCAGCTGGCATCGCGCTTATTAACGCCGCAAACTTTGGAGAGAATGAAAACAAAATCGCAATAACCGCAGCAATTCTGATTACACGCGGATCGTAAACTCTTGACAAAGTAAGAACGCCGGTGTTTTCGCCGTAAGTTGTGTTCGCAGGCGCGCCGAAAAGTGAGGCTACAAGAGTTGCAAGTCCGTCGCCGAAAAGTGTTCTGTGAAGTCCGGGATTTTCAAAATAATTTCTGTTTACAGTTGAAGAAATTGCGGCAATGTCTCCGATGTGTTCCATCATTGTTGCAATCGCAATCGGAACAATTGTAACTATAGAAGTTATAATCAATGAAGTGTCTGGATTTTCAAAAATTGCAAAAACTGTGTTTTCTTTAAGAACCGGAAGTCCAATCCAAGCTGCGTTTTTTACAGAAGTGAAATCAACTTCGCCAAGGATTCCAGCAAAGACATAAGAAACAACAGCCGCAAGAAGAATCGGAATAATTTTTATCATTCCCTTTCCCCAGATAACGCAGGCAACAATTACAAGAACAGCAGAAAAAGCAACAAGCCAGTTTCTTGAGCAATTGTCTACTGCCGACTGTGAAAGTGTAAGTCCAATCGAAATTATAATCGGACCTGTAACAACCGGCGGAAAGAAGCGCATTACTTTTTTTACACCGAAAACTTTTACAAGAACAGCAAGCAGAAAATACAAAGCCGCAGAACAAGCAACACCAAGGCACGCATAAGGCAAAAGATGTTTTTCACCGTTCGGGGCAATTGTCATGTAGCCTGCAAGGAATGCAAATGACGAGCCTAAGAAAGCAGGAACTTTTCCTTTTGTAAAAAAGTGAAATATAAGAGTTCCGATTCCAGCAAACAAAAGCGTAGAAGAAACGCTAAGCCCCGTAAGCTGCGGAACAAGAACTGTTGCGCCAAACATTGCAAACATATGCTGAACACCAAGCGCAAGCATTCTAGGCTTTCCCAAAGTACGCGCATCATAAACCGCATTTAAATTATCATTAGACATTTTTACTCCAATAAAAAGTCAATGAGGAAATTTCAATTTCCGATTTGGCTTTTTAAGCATATTCGCAATGAAATGAGAATATGCACTTGATAAAGGAAGTTTGCAACGCAAACTTGTGAACAAAAACTTTGACGCTATTTCAGTCAAAGTTTTTGTTACACTCCTGAGTTTAAGCTTCTGCTTTCTGATGTTTTTTAAGGAAAAACAAAAATCCGGCAATTACAACCATTCCGAATAAAATAGGAAGAATCGGATTTTTTACAAGTCCGGCAATCAAGTAGCAGACAAAAGAAACGCCTGCAACAGAAAGCGCGTAAGGAAGCTGCGAATTAACGTGGTTCACGTGAACACATTCCGCGCCAGCACTTGCCATTATAGTTGTGTCAGAAATCGGCGAGCAGTGGTCTCCGCAAACAGCTCCAGCCATGCACGCTGAAATTGAAATAATCATCAGATTGTAATCACTTCCATTGAAAACGGCGACTACAATCGGAATAAGAATTCCAAAAGTTCCCCAAGAAGTTCCAGTCGCAAATGCAAGGAACGCGCCGATTACAAATACAATCGCAGGAAGGAAATTCAGCATTCCGGAAGCATAAGTCTGAACAAATGATGAAACAAATTCTTTTGAGCCAAGGCTATCCGTCATGGATTTCAAAGTCCAGGCAAGCGTCAAAATCAAAATTGCAGGAACCATTGCTTTAAATCCGTCCGGAATACAAGACATGCAGTCTTTAAAGCTCAAAACGCGGCGCAGAACAAAAACAATCAAAGTCAAAATCAGCGCGCCGAAAGAACCGTACATAAGTCCGACGGAAGCATCACAGCCAGAAAAAGCTGCAACAAATCCGCGGTGCTCTTCGCCTGAAGCAAAAAATCCGCCTGTATAAATCATTCCGATTACGCAGAAAATAATAAGCGAAATAATCGGGAACACAAGATCCAAAACTTTTCCTTTTGCAGTCGGAAGTTTTTCCTCTTCAAGTTCATTGGAAGAAGATGAAGATGCCAAAGCCTCAAAGCCTTTCATAGGACCAAAATCAACGCCGGAAATGACAATCGCAAAAAGAGCAAAAATTGTAAGAAGCGCGTAAAAATTATAAGGAATCGCTTTTATAAAAAGCTGAAATCCGTCTTCGCCTTCAACAAATCCTGTTACCGCCGCAGCCCAAGAACTGATAGGCGCAATAATGCAAACTGGAGCCGCAGTCGAATCAATAAGATAAGCAAGTTTTTCTTTTGAAACTTTATATCTGTCTGTAATAGGGCGCATTACGCTTCCGACTGTGAGGCAGTTAAAATAGTCGTCAATGAAAACAATTATTCCAAGAAAAATAGTTGCAATCTGCGCGTTTTTTTTTGACTTTATGCGTTTTTTTGCCCATTCACCAAAAGCCGCAGAACCGCCAGCCTTGTTCATAAGCGCAACCATTATTCCAAGAATGACAAGGAAAATCAAAATTCCGACATTGTAAGAATCAGAAAGGGAACCTACGAATCCGTCTTTAAAAACGTGATTTATTGTTCCTGCAAAACTGAATCCTGAATAAAAAAGACCGCCAATTAAAATTCCGATGAATAAAGAAGAATAAACTTCCTTTGTTATAAGTGCCAGACAAATCGCCACGACCGGCGGAACTAAAGACCAAAATGTTCCTATCATTTTTCTTCCTCTTTCTTAAATTCAGTTTCCAGCGGTTCTGAAATTCCGCAGCTTTCAAGTTTCTGAAAAACTTTTATTGCATACTCAACAACATCCAAAGAAGTTGCAGAACAATAAGTTTTTAAATTTGTCAGTTCTTTTATGACCTGAACATTTGTCATAGAAACCTCCTATCTATAAAACAAATTTTATACAGCAGTAAGTTCCTGCATGAATTTCAAAACTTTGTCAGGACAAGAGGAAACGCAAGTTCCGCAGCTTGTACATTTTGAATAATCAATCGCAGGAATTCCAGAAGAAAGATCGATGCACTGTTCAGGACATTTTTTTGCGCAGATTCCGCATTTAAAGCATCCGGCAGAACAATCTTTTCTAATCTGAGGCTTGTTGTCGTTATGGCAAGAACAAAGCGCGACAGGACCTTTTACTTCAATGTTTGTAATGCTGAAAAGTTTTTTCGGACAAGCCTTTGCACATTTTCCGCAGCCAACGCATTTTGAATAATCAACATGAGGAAGCCCGTCATTTCCCATTGACAATGCGCCGAACGGACAAGACGAAACGCAGTCGCCAAGACCGATGCAGCCAAAAGCGCAAAGTTTTGTTCCATTCACTGAAAGCTGAGCGGCTTTGCAAGTCTGAACGCCGTTGTAAATTCCTTTTGTTCCGGCGCATTCATTTGTTCCGTGGCAAGCAAGAACCGCAGCCTTTTTTGCAGAATCAGATTCATCGCCTGACAAGCCCAAAATTTTATTTAACGCCGCTGAAACTGATGGTCCGCCCGCAACACAACCGTTCGCAGGAGCTTCACCTTTTACGACAGCCACAGCAAACGAATCGCAGCCGGCATATCCGCAGCCTCCGCAGTTAGCTCCGGGAAGAGCTTCTCTTGCTTGGGAAACTTTTGGATCAACTTCAACTGAAAATATTTTTTTAAAAAGTCCCAGAAGCGTGCCAAGAATAAAACCAATCAGCAGAGCAACAACAACTGTTAAAATAATCGTATTCATAAAGTTCCTCCGCTGAATTATTTTATAAGACCTTTAAAGCCTAAAAACGCAAGGCTCAAAAGTCCGGCAGCAACATAAAGAATTGGAGTTCCCTTAAAAGCTTCAGGAATTTTCGCAATTTTAATTCTGCTTCTTACGCCCGACATAATCACCATGCTCAAAAGAAATCCGCAGGCTGTTCCAAAAGCGTAAACAATGCTCTGAATATAATTGTAGTCTTTGCTTATGCAGTTTATTGTAACGCCAAGAACCGCGCAGTTTGTTGTAATCAGCGCAAGATAAACGCCCATTGAAGAGTAAAGTCCCGGCGCAGATTTTTTCAGATAAAATTCAACAAGCTGAACAAGAGAGGCAATTACAAGAATGAAAAACAATGTCTGCAAAAATTCCAGTCCAAGCGGAATCATCACAAATTTATACAAAGGCCAAGTAACAACAGTTGCAAGAATGATAACAAAAGTTGTAGCAAGTCCCATTCCAGAAGCTTTGCCAGTTTCGGCGGTCATTCCAATAAAAGGACAGATTGCCAAATACTGAATAAAAACAACGTTGTCAACAATTGCTGACTTTATAAAAAGCTGAATCATATCAGTCATTTTGCAGCCTCCTTTTTATTTTTCAAAGCCTGAACTGCCGCTCCAAGAAGTCCAAAAACAATGAAGCCGCCCGGCGCGCTGTTTAAAATTCCAATTCTGTATGCTTCAGGAATAAGCTCAAGTTTTACAGAAGTTCCAGCCATCAAAGTTCCGCCGCCAAAAAATTCACGCACAAGCGAAATCACAACGAGAACGCAAGTGTAGCCAATTCCCATTCCGAGCGCATCAAGAATAGAATTTCCGACATTGTTCTTTGAAGCAAAAGATTCAACGCGTCCCATGATAATGCAGTTTACAACAATCAGCGGAAGAAAAACTCCCAGCGCATCGTACAAAGATTCAACATAAGCCTGAAGCACAAACTGAACAATAGTTGTAAACGCCGCGATAATAATTATAAAAATTGGAAGACGGATTGCGTTGGGAATACATTTTCTAAAAATGCTGATTACAAGCTCGCTCATAAAAAGAACGAACGTCATGCTCATTCCCATTCCAAGTCCGTTAAAAATACTTGTTGTAACTCCAAGCGAAGAACACAAGCCGATATTTAAAACCAAAAGCGGATTTTCCTTTAAGAAACCGTTTGTAAAAATTTGAAGCTGCTTGTTCATATTAATTCAACTCCTGTCCGTCAAGAACTTTTAAAAGACATTCTGTTCCTGCGGAAATAAGATTGCCAATGCCAACGCTAGTTATTGTCGCCCCGGAAATAGAGTCAAAAGTCTGACCGGCAACAAATCCGTCTTTGGCATTTTTTCCTTCAAATTGTCCGTAAAATGTTTTTCCGTTGGCAAGCGTAAATGTCGGATCATTTGCCTTCAAGCCGAATCCCGGAGAATCAGTAAGCTCCAAAAACTGCAAGCCTGTAACAGTTCCGTCGGCTCTCATTCCAACCATGATTGTACCTTTGTCATAAGTCGGACCTGAAACTTGGGCAACTCCGCCAATTACGTTTTCACCTTGTTTTGCAATAAAAATATTTTGTATTGTAATAGAAGAATTTGAAGCTGCAGGAAATGAATCAACGGCTTCAAAAGAATCAGCGTCTTTTACAACAGCTTTCATTGCGGCATTCGCTTTGTTAAGTTTATTCTGCGCAATCCGCCCGTAAGTAAAATTATTTACAACAGCAAGAACTGTGCAAGCCGCCATCGCATAAATCGCAAGGACAATTCCAAGTCCAAGCATTTCCAAGACTGAATTTTTCTGGCTCATTTTTCAGCCTCCGCATTTTTTTTCTGTTCTAAAGGAACTGCATTTGAAACATCAAAATCCTGAATTATTTTTTTTGGAGCAGGTTTTCTGTTTCCTTTTTTTCCGTAGCCATATTTTCTTGCGGAAAGATTATTCAGGAACGGAGCAACTGCATTCATAATCAAAATGCTGAACATTACACCTTCCGG
The DNA here is from genome assembly GCF_934725225.1 of uncultured Treponema sp. Classification (NCBI taxonomy): domain Bacteria; kingdom Pseudomonadati; phylum Spirochaetota; class Spirochaetia; order Treponematales; family Treponemataceae; genus Treponema; species uncultured Treponema sp. The sequence continues at coordinate 29,708 of NZ_CAKVAM010000008.1, read as the reverse complement.
GTATCCGCCGAATTTTCTTATCAGGAAAGTTATAAGTCCGCAGCCAAAGCCAAACACAAGCCGGCCTTTTTTTGTAACAGGAGCAGTCGAATAGTCAGTAACCATAAAAGTTGCCCCGAACAAAAGTCCTCCGCTCAAAAGCGCAAAGAGAACATCTCCGCCGGAAATCAATGTGCAGACAGCAACAGTTCCGACCATCGCAACAGGCGCTCTCCAGTCGATTATCTTTGTAAAAGCAAGGAAAGCAAAGGAAAGCAAAATCAAAAGAATTGAAGTTTCGCCAGTACAGCCAGCGCGGTTTCCAAAAAAATACTGAAGATAAACTGAACTGTCAGCAACAAAAGAGCCTGCCTTAACTTGGCTCAAAACTGTCGCGCTTGAAATTGCATCAGTCGCCGGATTAAACCAAGACGCGCCCAAAGCAACCGGAAAACTTATAAACACAAAAGCTCGTCCAGTAAGCGCCGGATTAAAAACGTTGCTTCCGATTCCTCCGAAAAGTCCCTTCGCAATAACAATCGCAACCAACGCGCCAAGAACTGTCATCCACAAAGGCGTTGTAGACGGAATTACAAGAGCAAGCAAAACGCCAGTCACACAGCAAGATAAATTTGAAACAACAATTTTTTGACGGGTGATTTTCTGAAACAAAAATTCAAAAACAAAGCATGAAGCAACAGAAACAAGAATTGTCGCCAAGGCAGGAAGTCCAAAAACAATAACGCCATAAACACATTCAGGAAGCAGCGAAATCAAAACCGCAAGCATTATTTTTTGAGTTGAAAGCCCAGCTGTAAAATGCGGGCTAGAAGAAAGAAACATTTTATTTTCAGAGTTCATTTTTTTACAGCCTCCTTTGCTTTTGCCGCCGCAATCTGTTCTCTTACAATCGACTTTCCAATTCTGAAACGCTGAACAAGTCTAACATTCGCCGGGCAAGCATAAGCGCAGCATCCGCATTCAATGCAGTCCATAAGACCAAGTTTTTTTGCATTTGAAATATTTTCAGCCTTAAGCTCACGAACCATAAGAACCGGACTTAAATGCATTGCGCAGACAGACACACACATTCCGCAGCCAATGCACTGCTCTTCGTCAACAAGATAAGTTTCATCTTTTGTGAGGAAAGTAATTCCGCTTGTTCCTTTTGCAACTGGAAAATTCATATCAGGCATCGCAAAGCCCATCATCGGGCCGCCGGAAATAATTTTCACAGCCGAATTTTCTTTTAAAGAAAAATATTCAGGAGACAAATCTGAAATCATTGTTCCGACTGGAACTTTTAAATTGCACGGATTTTCTACTGCGCCGCCGGAAATTGTAAGGCTGCGTTCAATCAAAGGTTTTCCGAGCCTGAAAGCATCGCTTATCGCGCAGACAGTTCCAACATTTGAAATAATCACGCCAGCATCGGCAGGGAGTTTTCCAGAAGGAATTTCAACGCCAAGGCAAGACGAAACTATAAATTTTTCAGAGCCCTGCGGATATTTTGTTTTGACGAGCATAACGCGCATATCGTCTGCGTAGCCTTTTTCAACTATGATTTTTTCAAGAGAAGGTTTTATGTAGGCCTTGTTGTCTTCAAGCGCAATTATTCCAGCCGCGCCAACAAGATTCAAAATTATCGCAAGTCCGTCTATGAGTTTTTCCGGAGTTTCAATCATTGTCCGCTCATCGCAAGTAAGATAAGGCTCGCATTCAGCGGCGTTGACAAGAACATAATCGATTTCTTTATCTTCTGGAGGATTTAATTTTACGTGCGCAGGAAAAGACGCGCCGCCCATTCCGACAATTCCAGCTTCTTTTATCCGCTCAAGAACTTTTTCTTTTCCGCATGTAAACGGATCTAGCGGATCCATAAATTCAACATTATCCGAACCGTCAGCCTCAATCACAATGCAAGGCGCAGTCATTCCGCCAGTAACAGTAAAATTCTGAATCTTCTTTACTTTTCCTGAAATAGAAGAATGAACGGGCACTGACATGAATTTTTCACCCGAAGCAATTTTCTGTCCTTTTGCAACAGAATCTCCGACTTTTACGAGCGGAGTGTTTGGAGCGCCGCCCATGGTGATTGGAATCGTAACCGTTTTAGAAGAAGGAAACGCCTCTTTTATCGGGCATTTATTTGTAAGCTCCTTCATTTCCAACGGAAAGATTCCGCCTTTAAAAGTGTGTGTTTTCATGGAAATAATTTTACTATAGAAATCGCAAAAAGTCGATAATTTCAAACAACGAATTCCAATTTTGAAATCCGCTGAAAATATATCCGGCAAAAATTTTGGCTAAAGAATCAAATCAACTGGCTGGGCGTCGCTAGCTTTTATCAAATCTGAAGGAGAAAGCACAAGCTGAAGTCCGCGGATTCCTGCACTGACATAAACTTTGTCATAAAGCAAAACTGTCTCATCAATAAAAGTTCTGTATTTCCGTTTCATTCCGATGGGAGAACAGCCGCCGCGAATATATCCTGTAAGCGACAAAAGTTCTTCCGGCTTAACAGGATGAACTTCTTTTGCTCCACAAGCAGCTCTGGCTTTTTTCAAATTGATTTCATAAACCGCGCTCTGGCAAAAAACAACAGTCTCTTTTGAATCCGTGCGCATGACTATTGTTTTAAAAACGCATTCAGGATTTATTCCAAGTTTTTCAGAAAGTTCCAAAGCAGCTCCCTTATGAAGCAAATGTTCTCCGTCGTCATCGTACTCTTTTGTTTCGTAAGGAATTTCCAAGCTGTCTAAAATGCGCATTGCATTTGTTTTTTTCATTTTTTATTTTGCCGCGCTAGTATTTGTAACATAAGTTCCGTTTTTTGCAAACAAAGAAATTGTATCGATTCTTTGCTTCCAGTATTCGGCTTCACTTTTTGTTGTATAAGGTCCGACTCTTACGCGGTAATGAAGCACGCCTTTCGCATCTGTAAATGTAAAGACTTCGCATGGAATTTTATTCGACTCAAGAATTCCTCTGGCTTCGTCAGCATTTTTTGTTGTTGTGTAAGAACCAGCCTGAACCCAGAATCTGTCTGAAACTTTTTTTGCCAAAGCAGATTTTGAAGCAGAAACTTGAGCTGATTTTTTTGGAACTGAAGAAACTTGCGAAGAACTTTTTGAAGAAGCTGAATTTTTATTGCTAGACGCAGAAGCCTTTGGAGAAGAAACTTGCTTTTCGACTACAGGAGATTTTTTTTCAACATTGCGGTGAACAGCATTTGTTTCTCTGATTGCAGTTTCGGCAGCCTTGTTCTGAGCTGTAACATTGCTAGACGCAGAAGCAGTGTTCTTCAATGCGTTCAAGTCAATTGTTGTAGTTGAAGTGTCGCCAACATTGTAAACGCTTGTGTTTCCTGTAGAAATAACAGTAACGTTGTCTGTCTGCGCAATTTTTGAATCGGAATTTTCAATAGAAGTTTTTCCTTCCGCAGGAGATTCAATATTTGAAGTTACAGAAGAATTATTCACTTCCGCAGGATTTATGCTGGTTTCTTGAGCAGGAGGCTCGCTCGGAAAATCAATTCCATTTGAAAATGATTCAGCGTGCTTTTGCTGGGCAGTTTCTGGAGACATCCAAACCGAGCCAGCCGAACGCTGATAAAGAGCAGTTGTATTTTTTTTAGCTTCAGACGCATAAAGAATTACAGCAGCGCCAAGCACAACTGACAAAAAAATTCCAGCCGCAAGTACAATCCAAATAGTTCTTTTCTGTTCCATAATTTTATCCCCTGCCAGCTTTCAAAAATAAAACAAAAAGCCGGTATTCCATACAAAGAATATCGGCATTAAAAAAAAGATATTTAGAGGAAAATTCAAGTTTAAAAAGCCTGTTATTGCTTGAAAACTACGCGCTCAATTTTTTTCTGAAGTGAAGAAAGATTTCCGCAGTTTACAATTCTGAAAATTTCAATTCCAGTTTCTTTATATTGGCTGAACAAAAATCTTTGAGAAAAAAATCTTTCAATAATTTGAAGCGGCTTCATTCTGTCTCTTTTTTTAGCGCGCAAAAATCTAACAAAAACCGGACTATCAATAAAAAGAATTTTTTCAACTTTTTTCATTGCATTCACTTTGTACAAAACAGTTGCATTGACCGCAATATTTTTTTCAGAATTTTCATCTATGAATTTTTCCAAGACTGAATTTATATACGGAAAAACAATTTCCTCCTGCTTTTTTACAAGCCTTTCATTTTTAAATATAAGCTGACCAAGATTTTTTCTGTTTATTTTTCCATCTGGATTCAAAAGCTGAATTTTATTTTTCTGAGCCAAAGAAGAAAATTCCTCAAGAATTTTTTCCTTGCAAATTTCAACTGCGTCATGACCAATCAAATCCGCGTCAATAGAAACAAATCCCAGTTTTTCAAGAATTGAACTTGCCGCATTTTTTCCTACCGCCATCGGACCTGTTACGCACAAAACCATCAGTGGAATTCTCCCCAGTTTTTTCCGCGCTCAACACTCACACGCAGAGGAATTCTCAGCTGAACAGCATTTTCCATTTCGCGCTGAATAATTGAAATTGCATTTTCCGCATTGTCTTCCGGGCATTCAAAAATCAATTCGTCATGAACCTGCAAAAGCATCTTTGCGCCTGTACTGGATTTTTCCAAGGCAGACTGAACTTTTATCATTGCAGTTTTTACAATATCAGCCGCGCTACCTTGAATCGGAGTGTTTATTGCAATTCTTTCAGCGCCCTGAAGCACAATCTTGCTTGAGCTTTTTATTTCTGGAATATAACGTCTGCGTCCAGTAATTGTTTCAACATAACCGGTTTCTCTTGCCATACGTTTTGTTTCATCAAGAAATTTTTTAACATCGGAATACGTTGAAAAATATTGGTCAATAAAATTTTTTGCTTCTGTCCGGCTTATGTTCAATTCATTTGCAAGTCGAAACGCGCTCATTCCGTACATAACCCCAAAGTTCACGGTCTTTGCAAAGCGACGCTGTTCTGGCTTCACCTGCTCTGGAGAAATTCCGTAAATCAAAGCGGCTGTGGATTTATGAACATCAATTCCATTTATAAAGGCAGAGCAAAGATTTTTATCGCCGCTCAAATGCGCAAGCACAACAAGTTCAATTTGAGAGTAGTCTGCAGAAATAAGAACTGTTCCCGGCACAGCAGTAAACGCAGAACGAATTCTTCTTCCAGATTCATCGCGCACAGGAATGTTCTGCAAATTTGGATCTCGACTTGAAAGGCGGCCTGTGGCAGTTCCCGTCTGCAAAAAAGAAGTATGGATTCTTCCATTCTTGTCTGCAAGCAAAGGCAGTGCCTCCACATAAGTGCTTTGAAGTTTTGTGTACGACCTGTAATCAAGAATCATTTTTGGAAGAGGGTCGTTTGTAGAAAACACAAGTTCTTCAAGAACAGCAGTGTCTGTGCTGTAACCAGTTTTTGTTTTTTTGCCATGAGGAAGATTGCGTTTTTCAAACAAAATTTCCTGAAGCTGCTTTGGAGACGCAATGTTAAATTCGCAATCTGCCTCTTTGTAAATTTCTTTTTCTTTTTCTGAAATCAAAACTGCAAGTTCATCTTTATACTCGTTCAGTTTTTTCTTGTCCAAATGAATTCCTTGAATTTCCATGGAAACAAGAATCGGAAGAACTTTCATTTCCATTTCATAAAAAAGTTTTTCAAGATTTGATTTTTTAATTTCATCTTTTAAAAGATAATAAAGCTGCAATGTAAAATCAGAATCTTCCGCGCCGTATTTAAAAGCCTTCTCCAAAGGAATATCCGCAAAAGTCTGATTTTTCTGAACAATGTCCTTGAACTCAATTCCTTTAAGCCCAAGCTTCGTTTCCGCAAGATACTCAAGACTGTACGGAGATTTTCCAGAAGCGGCAGGATTCAAAAGCCAGGCGGCAATCATCGTGTCAAAAATTTTACATTCAGTTTTTGAACTCATTCCGTTTGCGGCAAGAACTTCAAGATCGAATTTTCCGTTGTGCATTACAAGAGTGAGTTCTTTTTCCGCAAAAAGTTTTTCAAGAACAGAAAGGCAATCTTTTTTAGAGATCGTTTCGGGAGCAAACATTCCGCCGCTTAAAATAACAGGAACATAAATTCCTTTTCCTTTTTCAACGCTCAAACTAAAGCCTACAAGATTCGCCTCATGTGTGTTCAAGCTGTCAGTTTCTGTATCGAACGCCACAACTTTTTCTGCGGAATCTAAAATGTTCTGTGCAAAATTTTTCAGCTCGTCAAGATTTGTGCAAGGCTTGTAGTCGCCTTCATTTTGCTTTACAGACAGCGCGATTTTTTCTTCCGGCTCTTTTTCCTGCAAAACTGATTTTTCCTCTGAATGAATTTCCGCCGCAGTTTCCGAAGCGAAACTTTTTGCAATCGCATAGGCTCCGTATTTTTCAAGGAGTTCCGCGCCAGACTTAAAATTTATATTTTTTGTGCAGAAAGATTCAAAATCAATTTCAATAGGAACATCGTACCTTAAAGTTATAAGCTGCTTTGAAAAATAAGCATTATCCTTGTCGTTCCTAATTTTTTCTCCAAGCGCGCCTTTTATTTCAGAAGCGTGAGCATAAATCTCATCGAGAGTTCCGTACTGTGTCAGAAGTTTTATTGCGGTTTTGTCGCCCACGCCCTTCACGCCCGGAACATTGTCAGAAGCATCGCCCACAAGCGAAAGGTAGTCCAGAATCTTTTCAGGCGGAATTCCCCACTTTTCAAGAACTTCCTGCGCGCCGATAACTTCCCAGCCGCCGTTGGCTCTGTCCGGCTGCATTTCCAAGCAAGAGTCCGTAACAAGCTGAAGCAAATCCTTGTCGCCGCTAAGAATTCTGCACGGCCGGTTTTCCTGTGCGCATTTTTTTGCAACAGTCGCAATAATATCATCAGCTTCAAATCCGTCGTAGCGAAGAACAGGAATTTCCAATGCTTCAAGAATTTCTTCTATCCAAGGAACCTGCGCATGCAAATCTTCCGGAGTCTTGGCACGGTTAGCCTTGTACTCCGCATAAAGTTCATGCCGAAATGTCTTGACACGCGAATCAAACGCCGCCGCAAGATAACACGGATTGTATTTTGAAATAAGCGCCCTCAGATTCTTAAAGAAAATAACCAGCGCGCTAATATTGTCTCCGCCGGGATTTGTAAGAGGATGATTCAAAAGCGCAAAGTACGCCCTGTAAATCAAGCCGTAGGAATCAAGAATATATACAGTCTTATCTTCGATTTTTTCTTCTGCCATGAAATGATTTTACCACAGCTTGAAACTAAAAAAAAGATACGCCGCAGCTTTAAATTGCCACACGGATTATAAAAATCTAAATTTTTTAAGCCGGAAACAGTTTGGGCAGTGAATAAAAATTTTCACACGACTAAAAAGCGCATTGGGCAAAGCATTAAAATTTTCGAACAAGGTGAAATTGTGTTGGGCGACGTATTAAGATTTTCGAACGGATTGAAATTTCGTTGGGCAAAGCGTTAAAGTTTTTGCACGAGCCAAAAATGCGTTGGGGAGAGCGCGAAAGTTTTCGAATGAGCAAAAAACGCGTTGGGCAGGTCGTGAAATTTTCCGCATAGACGAAAAACGCATTGGGCAAGTCGTGAAATAATTTCATTTGCAAATAACCTAAAACGGCAAGTCCACGCCAAAATACGGCTCGTCCTCGTGAATCTCGCAAAGCTCCGCAATTCCGCGAATAGGCTTGTCGGAATATTTCAGGATTTTATCGTGGTAAGCCTTGCGAACCTGCGGATTTTCGATTTCCTCACGCCGAGCTTTTGAAAGTTCCAAAAATTCTGTCTCTCGGTCGATTCCCAAAAAACGGCGGTTCAGGAGCGAGGCGGCGATTCCTGTCGTGGAGCTTCCCGTGAACGGATCTAAAATCCATGCGTTTTCTTTTGTGGAAGCAAGGATAATCCGCGCAAGGAGCGGAAGAGGCTTTTGGGTCGGATGCTTTCCGCAGGATTTTTCCCACTTCGCGATTGCAGGCAAGCTCCACAGGTCGCGCATCTGAGTTCCTCCGTTGATTTCCTTCATCAGCTCATAGTTAAAATAATGCGGAACTTTCTTGCTTTTTCTTGCCCATAAGATAAACTCAGTTGAATGGGTGAAAAAACGGCACGAAAGATTCGGCGGCGGATTCGTCTTTGCCCAAGTGACGCAGTTCAAAATGCGGAAGTCCAGCTCGTTCAGCATCTGCGCAACTGAAAAAATATTGTGATACGTTCCCGAAATCCAGATTGTTCCGTCGTCCTTCAAATGCGAGCGGCAAGCAGAAAGCCATTCGCGGTTAAAGTCGTTGTCCTTTTCAAAACCCTGAGATTTATCCCAGTCGCCCTTGTTCACGCTCACCTGCTTCCCGGACTGAACAGAGATTATAAGCTGGGCGTTTCCCTCACTCTGTTCGGGTCGGGCTATTCGTGGTTACGCTATCGCTACATTGCTGCACTACGTTCCGCAACGGCTACGCCGCCACTACTATCCCTAACGCTGTTTTATTCTTTGAAATTATTCAAACTCATAGTAAAAATATCTAATAGCAGCAAGGACTTCTTCAAAAATATTTTCAGGAATAAAAATATTTTTCAAATATTCGCTTGTCACTTTGCATTGAGAACCACCTGCTTCTATTGAAATTAAGCTTGATTTCTCTTCTTCTAACCCTATATCTAAGAGAACTGATTTCAAGATGATTCTAGGGTCTTTATTGTCCGAATTATATTTTTTAAATAAAAAAGAAATTTTATCTTCAATTGAATAAAATTCAGAAGTTTTCCTATTTTCTTCTGTCAACAATTTCAATTTTCTCAAATGCTTAAAAATATGGTTGTCAATATTTCCATCTGACGCAAAACATTCTTCATAGTCTTTTTCTTCATCTTCCCAAAGATAATCAACAACGGTTTTTATGGAAGCTAAAGATTCTTCTGTTAAAATTTTCTTTGAAAGAATTTTTTCTGCGTCAAAACCATATTTAAAAATCCAGTCATTATTTACAAGAAGATGCTCTTTTGCGGCTTCCAAGTTTTCCGCTTTCTCAAAACCAAGTATCTGCAAATTCTCACAGTCAGTTTTATTTGGAGATTGTGTAAATCCTTCAAGGGTATAAAACATATATTCGTTCATACCAAAATATTGATCGAATTTTTATTTTGATCAACTACAAAATTAAATCCAGTTCTTTTTTTTCTATTTCGAGCTTGTACAGTTTTTCAATTTTGTCATAGCTTAAAAATTTTACTCTTTTATCTTTTCTAATCTTATCAAATGCTGTATAGCCCAACTTCTTATCATATTCAGCATGACGCTTTTCATCTGCAACAATATACATATTTGTATAAAAATCCTGCAAATCTGAAAATTTTGTAAGGGAGTTTTGAATGTCTGTAGAATGTTCCACTTCAAAAAAATCTTCCGGCATTTCTCTTTCGTTAAACCAAATTACATCAATTGTCGAGCTTCTTTGCGTAAACTTTTCATAAGAATATGCCGGTTGTTCCTGCAATGTTCGCAAATCACCAAGCCTTTCATTAAGAAACATTTTTGACTTATCTTGATTAGGAACAAAAGTTTTCTTGTTTCTCAAATTGCCGATAGTCACCAAAAGTCCCTGATAATATGAATGTGTAAATTCTTGAACAATTTTTGAATTTTTATTTTTTTCGGTTTCAACGACAATTCCTTTTTGTTCAAGTTCTTTTTGATAAGATTTTAAAGCCCAAAGTCCAGGTTTGATTTTATAAATGTTTGGATTTTCTTGAACAATCCGGCGGATTGAGGCAAAAGGAGTTTTTGATTTCCATTCGCAATCTTTTATTTTAAATACTTCCTGATTTAATTGTCCTAAAGTTGCAGCACCGCCAAGTTTTTCTAAAGTTTGAATTACTGCTTCATATTGTTTCATAAAATCTTCCTTTATTTATGCTATTCTCGCGTGAGGGATTGGAGCACCGAAGTTCCAGAGCAACTGAAAGTTGCGGCGGAATGAGCAGTAGCGAAGTGCGGAAAGCCCGACGGCTTTAGCCGGCACGTACTGATTTTCGTTATCGCAAATCAGCGGATTTTTTGCATTGTTAAACGGAACGTTGAATTCGCCTTTTTTGTTCACGCGGTAAAGTCCGTTGAAGCAGGTTTTGTTCAGAAAAATAAAGAGCGCGGCTTTTTCAAGATTTTCAGCGTCGTTTCTGTTGATTTTTAGCTCGTTGTAGCGAAGGCGCTTTTCGTAAAAAAGAATTTTGTTTTCTTCCAAAGTTTGATTTTTATATTTATTTTGAATTTCTGAAAGCTGTTTCAACAGATTATCGCAGTTGTTTTTTATCTGCAAATATGTGTTTATCAGCTCCGAATTCATGTCGTTTATCAGCACTTCTTCCGGGTGGCATTTTTGAAGCACATCGAACAGAACCGCGCCGCCGCCCACAAACGGCTCGCAGTATTTTTTGATTTCTTGAGGATAATGTTTTCTGATTTCCGGCAAGAGCTGAGTTTTTCCGCCTGCCCATTTTACAAAAGGATGTGGAATCTGCGACATAGAACATAGTGTACTGTAAATTTGTCAAATTTTCTACTAGATAAAATTTACATAGCAATTTTTCGAATGATAAACTTTGGCAAAGTTGATTTTTTGGAAGCGTGCATATATACTTTCGCAAATGGACGGACTTTTTAAGGAGCGGCTGGACACTATTTTTATCCGGCGGGGAATCAGCACGCACAGAAGAGTGCGCAGGCTTTTGCAAAAGCACAATGTATGCGTGAACGGCTCAAGGGTTCTTGAAAGCGGATTCAGGCTGAACCTTGCATCGGATGAAATTTCCATAGACGGAATCAAAAAAAATCTTGCGCCGGACATCTATCTTATGATGAACAAACAGACGGACGCTATCTGCTCCACAAAAGACGACGGACTTTACAAAACGGTCTATAGTTTTGTTCCGCAAAAATACTTTGACTATGCAAAAGAAAATTCGCTGCAAAAAATTCATACTGTTGGACGGCTGGACACAGACACGGAAGGGCTTTTGATTTTTACAACGAACGGAGATTTTTCGTACAGCCTCGCAAATCCGCTTTTCCATGTGAAAAAAACTTACTACGTTGAACTTGAAAAAAATGAATCAGAAGCACAAAGAAAATTTCTTGAAGAAAAATTCAGCGAAGGATTTTTTATTCCGTCTGAAAAAAATGAAAGAGAATTTATTTCAAGGCCGGCAATTCTGGAATGGAACAGCGCAAGTTCCTGCCGCCTCACAATTACAGAAGGAAAATTTCATCAGGTAAAACGGATGTTCAGCGCGCAAGGAAACAGAGTTGTATTCTTAAAAAGAATTTCAATCGGAAGCCTTGCGCTGGATGAAAAGCTCGCGCCGGGAGACAGCAGAGAACTTTCAAGCGAAGAACTTTCCCTGCTGTTCAAGTGAAAAAGTTTTATTCTGTTTCTGCGCCTTGTGAATTTTCCGTTTTTGGCTTTTCTTTTATTTCATCTGCGGAAACTTCAAATGTTGATTTTAACGAGCCTTGCGCAAGATAGATTTTCTTTTCATCATCGAGGCGCACATAGCACTGGCTTCCCGCAACAGAATCTTTTCCAACGTACAAAGTGCGTTCAACTTTTCCGCCTGAAGAAGCCACAACTTTTACAGCATTCTCGTCAGTCAAACCGTAGCGTTCCAAGTCGTTCAAATCGTAAGATACAGTTGAAAGAATTTTTATTTCATTGACTGAATTTACAATTCTGTTCGCGCGGTTTTCCATTGCAGGAAAATTTTCCACGAGCCATTTTTCATTTTCTTTTTTAAGCGAAAGAATGTGTCCGCCGTTTTTTGTTATTTCAACAGAATCAATTTCTTCATTCGTGTAAACGGTTTTTACTTTCGACCTGCCCAAAAAAGAAATTTGGAGAATATAAATCACGAACAGAATTGCAATCGATGAAAGAAGAACTATTTTTCTTGTATAAATATTTTTCATTTCTAGCTCCATTTAAATTATTATTTTTGCCGCGGATCTTCCGGATCGTAAGTCATTCGGATTTTTTCCCTGTGCTGACGGCGCAAAACAAATACACAAAGTCCGCCTAAAGCAACAAGAACCGCAAGCCCAACCTGATTAAAATATTTCACAGCAAGCGCAAATTTTCCAGAAGACATTTTGAGCGTGTTAAGCGAAAGGTTCTTTGTGCGCATTGAGCAGAAATCTTCCTTGCCGTTCATGTAGTCAACTGCATTGCGGACAAAATAAGAATTCGGAGTTTGTGAATCTTCCTGAAGCAGACCGAACTTTGCGGTTGCAATGCAAGATGTTGAAGCGATGAAGATTTTTGAATTTTGAATGCTTGAATCCAAATGATTTTTTGCCGCCAAGACATTTTCAGCTTCGCTTTCAAAAGGAGAGTTGTCAAATGCGCTTTTAAATTTTCCTTCAATCAAAACCGCGACATTTTTAGAGCTGAACTTGTCTTCTTCCTTCGGCGGAAAAATCGACATAGGACTTAAAACAAAATTTTCTGCGACAGGAACAGTCCAAGATTTTTCAGAAGTTTTTGCAATGACAGAAACTTTTGCATCTTTGTTTTCTTTTGCGCCAGAAATATCAATTTCAAAAGTCTGCGGAAAGAAAATGTTGCCAAGATTTTTTGATATAAGATTTTTTTGGTCAAGGCAATTTTTTTGAATCAGCGGCGTATAATAAAAGTCAAGTTTTCCATATTGCTGGGTCAACTGAGAAAAACATTTTTCATCCATAACATATTCATTGCCGATTTTTATTCCGTAGCTGTCAAAAAGTTTTTCAAGTCCGTTTTCAACAGGAACATATTCAGGCTGGCTGTAATAAGCCATTTCGCCATAAGGCATAATCTCGTCAACTGAATCAACAAAGAAAATTGCATTTCCGCCGCGCAAAACAAACTGATCAATTTTATAAAGCTCAGCATCTGAAAATTTTTCTTTCGGACCGTTTACAATCAGCAACTGCGCAGAAATCGGAATTTCATTTTCCAAAAGATTTACTTCCTGCAAATCATAAGTGTCGGCAAGAAGACTTTTCAAATACATTGAATCGTTTTTGTCCGCAAGAGAATGCTCGCCGTGTCCTGCAACATAAACAATCACATCAGTTTTTGAAACAACAGTTTTCACGCACTCTTCAATATTTTCTTCCAAGTCGTCAAGTCCCGAAACCACATATTGAAAAATTGCGTTTGTAAGTCTAAGCGGAACAAGCTGAACTTTCTGACCATATTCAACAACAAGCCCGATTGTTCCGTATTCAATTTTTCCATCAGGATTTTTCCAAGACACTGACTGGATTCCATATTTTTTTCCGAGCGCAAGAGAAGTTTCAGAATCAGGATTTTCAGATTTAAAATCAAGCCGACCTTTAAATTTTTTGTTCGCCGCAGAAAAAGCTTTTCCAACTTCATCGTCAATTTTTTCAAAGCCGGAAATATTAAACTGCTCAAGCGATTCAGATTTGTAAAGCGAAACTTTTACATTGTCGGAAAGTCCCGCAAGAATATTTGTGCTGGAAATAATTTTTCCAATGGCGGAAGTAATTTTGTATTCCAATCCGTCGCTTGAAGAAATGCCGTCAATTTTTTCTATTTGGTCCGCATAAGAAATAACAATTCCCATGAACACATTTTTCAAGCCGACTTCATTATTCTTTAGCTCGCGGATTTGAATTTGATTCAGCCCGTAGCCTCTTGCAATTCTCTGATTGTCGTAATCTTCCATGTCAAAAAATTCGCAGCTGAAATTTTTATTCGCGGAATTTCCGTATTCAGCCAAAATATCTTTCACATACTGCTCAACGTTCGAATAAGGCGACGGAAGATTTGCTGAAAAGAAAACTTTTACGTTCAGCGGCTCCTCAAGATTTTTTACAACTTCTTTGCTCGAAGATGAAAGCGAATATGATTTTGATTCCGTCAAGTCGATTCTAAAAAAAGCGCGGGAAGCAACAAGATTCAAAAGAACAACGGCAACTATAAAAAGCCAGATGTCCGCGGAAGGATTTTTTATCCATGAAATAAATTTATTTTCCTTTTTCATTTTTCAACCTTTCCTTTGATTTGAAATTACGCAGACTGTCAGAGAAACAAAAACTGCTGTCAAAGAAACAAAATACAAAATATCGCGCGAATCAATTATGCCTCTCGAAATCGACATAAAGTGGCTCGTGGAAGAAATGAACGAAGCGAAGCCAACGAAAATTCCCGGAAGCAAAACAGAAAAAACTGTAATCATCGTAAGGAAAATGCAAATTGCAAACGCAAGGAAAAATGCGATAATCTGATTTTTTGTAACAGACGAAGCAAAAATTCCAATCGCGCAAAAAGCCGAAGCCAAAAGCACAGCTCCCAAATATCCGCCGACAACAGGACCAAAATCAATTCGCGAAGAAGCAAAAATTGCGCAAGCTGCAACATAAAAAAAAGTCGGAATCAAAAGCACAATACTAGAAACAAAACTCGCAAGATATTTTCCTGCAACAATATCGAAATTTGTAACAGGCAACGTAACCAAAGTTTCCATTGTTCCGCTCTTTTTTTCCTCGCTGAAAATTCGCATCGTCATTGCCGGAATAAAAAAACTGAACAATATCGGAAGCAGCTCAAAAAAATTTCTAAGCTCAGGTCGGTTCACCAAAAAGAATGTAGAAAAAAATAAAAATCCGCTGAACAAAAGAAACAGCGCGCCAACAATGTAAGCAACAGGACTTGTAAAATACGAGCAAAGTTCCCGTTTCATAATAACTGCCCAAGATTTATTTTTCATTTTCTACTCCATTTTCAGAATCATGCGCAGAAGTCAAGCTTCTAAACACATCTTCAAGGCTGTTCTTTTTCTGCTGCATTTCAAAAAGCTCCAAGCCGTTCTGCACGCACGCCTTTGCGAGTTCCGGTCTGACTTCAATATTTTTTTCAACGGAAATTCTAAATTCAATTTTTCCATCATTTAAAATTGAATGAATTTTTGAAACGCCATTTATTCCGTGGAATATTTTTTCAGCATCTTCTGCAGAAGCCCCGGAAACACAAAGCTGAACTTCAGACGAATTTCCAAAATGCTCGCGAAGTTCTTCTGTCGGACTATCGGCAACTTTTTTTCCGCCGGAAATAATAATAACTCTGCCGCAAAGCATTTCAACTTCGCTAAGAATATGCGTTGAAATAATTACAGTGTGAGTTTTTCCAATCTGCTTAATCAAATTGCGCACTTCCAAAACTTGGTTTGGATCAAGTCCACTTGTCGGCTCGTCAAGAATAAGAATTTCAGGATTTCCCATAAGAGCATGAGCAAGCCCAACGCGCTGTCTGTTTCCGCGGCTAAGCTCTCCAATATTTTTGTGCATGACTTCTTTTAGTCCGCAGACTTCTGCAAGCTCCTGGCATTTTTCCGCAGGATTCTGACCTTCAATTTCAGCAATGTATTTTAAATAGTCGGCAACAATCATGTCGGAATACATCGGCGCGCTTTCTGGCATATATCCAATTTTTCTTTTTGTCTCAACCGGATTTTTTAAAACATCAAGCCCGTCAATTTTTACAGTTCCAGAATCAGGCTCAAGAAAACCGGAAATCATTCGCATCGTTGTCGTTTTTCCAGCTCCGTTCGGACCAAGCAGCCCAACAATTTCTCCAGTCTGAATAGAAAAACTTATGCCGTCCACCGCCCGGAAATTTCCAAACAGCTTCGACACATTTTCAACTTCAATCATAACCACCTCATTAATTTTTACTAATATAATAAAACAAACTAAAGTTCACAAGGTTATATTCCGCCGGAAAACCGTGCAAAAAAAATTTGAAATAATGAAAAATTGATATATAATAAAATAATTTTATTTTTCTTTGGAGGGATTTTGTGTATTTGATAAACGAACTGAAAAATCTTGGAGCCGACATGGATTCTGCGCTCGAACGATTTATGGGCAACAGCCAGCTTTTAGAAATGATGCTGAAAAAACTTCCCGATTCAATTGAACAGAACAGCGAAATCGAATGCGACATTGCAAACGGAAATCTTAGCAATGCAATTTCCAAGGCGCACACATTAAAAGGAAATACAGGAAATCTTTCTGTAACTCCGCTTTACAAAGCTTACACGGAAATTACAGATTTTCTGCGCCAAGAAAAAATTCCAGAAGCCCACGCAAGACTTCAGGAAATTCTTCCGGTTCAGAATAAAATTGTAGAAACAATAAAAAAATTTCTGTAAAAACTTTTAATTTACTTTTGCAGTCAATTCAGAAAGCAAAGGAATCAGCTGCTTTTTTCTCGAAACAATGTCTTTCATGTAATAAATGTGCTCGTCGCGTTTCGGGAAATTTATGACGGCTTCAAATTTCGGATCGCTTGCTAAAAACATTATCGAGCTTAATTTTGTTATGTCCGTTACAAGAAGCGCGCTGAACAAAGCTCCTTTTAATTTTCTTTCCTGCTCAAGGCAATCAAGGAATTCTTTTTTACGCTCAACAATTTCACGTGTGCTGTCAACTTCAATCTGGCTCACAGAATATTTAAATTTGTTTTCAGAATATTCTTTCATATCCTGATGCACAACTTCTTCCGCAGAACGTCCGTCTATGTGGCTTCCGCTTTTTATAATGTCGTTTCCCAAAGTTTTTATGTCCAGCTCTGTAATGTTGCTCAAATATTCAGCGGTAAGAACATCGTATTCGGTTGTCGTCGCAGATTGAAGAATCAAAGTGTCGCTAAGAATTCCGCACAAAAGAATTGAAGCCATGTCTTTTGGAATTGAAATTCTGTTTTCGCGGTAAAGATTCGCAATGATTGTGCTTGTTGAGCCGACAGCTTTGTTTATAAAGTTGATTGGAATTCGAGTTGCAAACGTATTTATTTTGTGATGGTCGATGATTTCCTGAATTATGTAATTTTCAATTCCTTCAACTGCCTGCTGCGGTTCGTTGTGGTCAACCAAAATAACCTGAATATTCGCTTCGTGCAGCAAATCGCTTTCACTGATTATTCCGATAACTTTAAAATCATCGTCAACAACAGGCAAGCACCGGGCAGGACTTTGCGCAAGCTGGGCGCGGATTTTTTGCACTGTATCACTTGCCTTCACTGGAAGAATTTTTGTGTCGGCCATGGAACTTACCGGCGAAGAATATTCTACAAGCATCGCGGTTGCAACAGTGCTGTCATGTCCTGAAATAATTGAAACTTTATTTGTGCGGGCAAGCTCTCTAAGTTCTTTTTTTACAACGTAATCTTTTGTAACAATTACAGCGCGCACTTTTGCTTCAATTGACATTTTCTGAATATCTTCACGGTCGCCTGTAATCACAACAATGTTTTCGCTTTTATGCTCGGAAAGAAGACTCTTGAATGAATCGGCATCGTCATCGCCAACCATTAAGGAACATTTAAAATAATCTTCCGCATCGAATTCCACAATCGGAACTGCGCCCAAAGTTTTTTCTATAAGCTTTATGCTCGTTAAAAAAATGTCGTCTTTTTTCGGACTTAGAATTTTAAACGAATTCAAGGCGAACGCATTGTAGTTCAAAAGTCCCTGATAAGTTCCGTCCACATTTACAATCGGAAGAACAGAAGAATTTGTGCTTATCATTTTGTCCACAGCATTCCAAAGCGGAACATCCTGATCCACAGAAGAATATTCGCCGCTCATGTAATATTCAGTTTTAGGAATCAAATCTGGAATATATTCAGGCGGCTCAACTTTAAATCTCTTGAAAATATATTCTGTCTGCGGAGCTAATTTTCCAGCGCGGGCAGCAACGTATTCTTTTTTCCCCAGAAGATGCTTGAGCCTTGCATAGGCGGCAGCGGCAACAACTGAATCAGTATCGGGATTTCTGTGTCCGATTATGTAAACTTTATTTGTCATAAATTCCTCTCAACAATATGATAGCACCAAGGCAAAAAAAAAGCACCTGTATAAAAACAGATGCTTTGCTTCGGGATGTACGAGACTCGAACTCGTGGTCTCCGGCGTGACAGGCCAGCGCGATAACCAACTTCGCTAACACCCCAAAAGGTGATAATATTATATCAAAAAGCAGTTTATATTGTCAATAGATTTTCTTAAAAACTGCAAAAACTTATTTTTCATTAAAACGCTTCAAGAAAAGTCTTGTGCGCTCTTCCTTTGGATTTTCAATGACTTCTTTTCCCTGCTCAACAATAATTCCGCCGTCCATAAAAATAATTGTGTCGCTTGTGTCCCGGGCAAAAGACATTTCATGCGTAACTACGACCATCGTCATTTTTTCTTCGGCAAGCTCGCGGATTACAGCAAGAATTTCTCCAGTCAATTCCGGATCCAATGCAGAAGTCGGCTCGTCAAAAAACAAAACTTCCGGCTTGAGCGCCAATGCACGCGCAATGGAAACACGCTGCTGCTGTCCGCCAGAAAGTTCGCAAGGATAACACAACGCTTTTTGCTCAAGGTTCATTTTCTTTAAAAGTGAAATCGCAGTTTCTTCCGCCTCTGATTTTTCTTTTCCAAGGACAACTCTTTGAGCTTCGGTAATATTTTTTAAAACTGAAAAATGCGGAAAAAGGTTGAAATTCTGAAACACAAGTCCAACGTTCAAGCCGATTTTTCTCAAAGTTTTTTTATCGACATAAACGCCGTCTTTAACCATGTTTTGTCCGCAGATAGAAATCGAGCCATCCGTAATTTTTTCAAGCTGGCAAACACAACGAAGCAACGTGGATTTTCCGCTTCCGCTCGGACCAATAATTCCAAGAACTTCGCCTTTGTGCAAAGAAAACGAAACGCCTTTTAAAACTTCAAGTCCGCTGAAATTTTTTTTCAGATTTTCAACTTTTATGATTTCACTATTTGTAGTAGTCAAGTTTTTTCTCCGTAAAGTCAAATGCTTTAGAAACAGCCCAGTTCATTATAAAATAAAAAACGCCTGCGATAAAAAGCGGCATAACGCTAACAAGCCGTCCGCTCTGAGTCTGCGCAACGTGAAAAAGCTCCGCCACGCCCAAAACCTGAACAAGCGCAGTGTCTTTTACAAGAGTGATAACTTCGTTTCCCATCGGCGGAATTATCCGTTTTACAACCTGCGGAATTATAATGCGAAAGAAAGTCTGATTTTTTGTAAAGCCCAGAACTTTTGCAGCCTCGTATTGGCCAAGCGGAATGGACTGAATTCCTCCACGGTAAATTTCCGCAAAATACGCCGCGTAATTTATAACCATCGCCACAATCGCAGCCGTAAATCTGTCAAAGCCAATTCCAAAAATCATCTGGGGCGCAAAATAAACAAAAATAAGCTGAAGCATCAGAGGCGTTCCGCGGATTATCAGCAGAAAAATATTTGTAATTCCAGCCACAATTTTTACAGCCGACATTCTTCCAAAGCAAATAAAAAGCGCAAGCGGAACAGAAAAAATCAGAGTAAGAAAAAAAACTTCCAAGCTGACGCAAGTGCTTTGAAGCATTACAGCAAGAAGTTTTCCGATTTTGATTCTTAGAAAATATTCAGATAAAAATTCAATCATTTAAATTTTACTTTAGAAAAAATGCGCCCGGAATTTTTCCAGACGCAAAAGCATTTTACAAAATATAATTATTTTCCAATTGTTGAAATATCGGAGCCGAACCACTTTGTTGAAATTTTTGCAACAGTTCCATCAGCCTGCATTTCCAAAAGTGTTTTCTGAACTTTGTCGCGGAGAGATTTATTTTTTCTGCTGAACGCAATTCCGTATTCTTCCGGAGCAAGAGTTTCATCAAGAATAACGAGCGGCTTTTTTCCCTGCGTAATGCTATAACCTGCAACAACCAAATCCATTACAACGCCGTCAAGATTTCCAACTTCAAGGTCGTTAAGAGCTGTAACATTTTCCTTGAACTCAACAATTTCTTTTAGGCTTTTCTTGAAATCAGGCGCGCCGTCAATCGCTTCCTGCGCAGAAGAGCCAGCCTGAACTCCGACTTTTTTTCCTTTTAAATCTGCAAGCGACTTTATTTCACCATTATTGCGGACAACAACAACCTGGGCATTTGCAAGATAAGGCTCAGAGCAAGCCATGGCGCGTTTTCTTTCTTCAGTCAAAGTAAGTCCGTTCCAAATGCAGTCGATTTTTCCAGTGTTAAGCTCCATTTCTTTTGTAGACCAGTCAATCGGCTGGCAAACAAGCTCAAGTCCAAGGCGGGAAGCAACTTCGCGGGCAAGGTCAATGTCGTAGCCTACAATTTCATTATTTTCATCGCGGAATCCAAGCGGCGGAAACGAATCGTCAAGTCCAAGAATAAATTTTCCAGACGATTTCTTTTTTGCGCTCGCCATTGAAAGGCAAACCATAAGTCCGCAAATAACTGCAACAATTTTTTTCATTTTGAAAACTCCTTTTATAAAATTATTTTTTCAAGCTTTTTTTACAGAACGCAAGCAAAGCTTTTATTTGAACTGAAGTTGATTCAGAAGAAGGCGCACCGATTGTCTTTCTGTTTTCCACGCAGGCTTCAGGCGAAAGAATTTCATAAACGTCATCTTCAATTAACGGTGAGCATTTTTTAAATTCCTCCACGCATAAATCTTCAATTTTTGAAAGTCCAGCATCAATTGCCATGCGGACAGCTTTTGCCGAAACTCCATGCGCTGTTCTAAACGGAAGTCCTTTGCGCACAAGATATTCAGCCAAATCCGTGGCATTCGCAAAACCACCTTCGCAGCTCGCCGCCATTTTTTCAAGATTCCATTTTGCAGAAGAAATCATCGCTGTAAAAACTTTTAAGTTCGCTTCAACAGTGTCAAAGGCGTCAAACAAAGGCTCTTTGTCTTCCTGCAAATCCCGGTCATAGGCAAGCGGAAGACCTTTTACCATTGTAAGAAGATTTATCAAATCGCCGTAAACTTTTCCTGTTCTTCCGCGGATTAATTCAGCAAAGTCGGGATTTTTTTTCTGCGGCATAATTGAAGAGCCAGTTGACCATTTTTCACTTAGCTCAACAAATGAAAATTCAGTTGTTGACCACAAAACAATTTCTTCGCACATACGGCTTAAGTGGCTTTGAAGCAGCGCAAAGTCCGAAGTGAATTCTATGCAGTAATCTCTGTCAGAAACTGTGTCCAAGGAATTTTCTGTAACTCCAGAAAATCCAAGTTTCTTTGCAACAAGCTCACGGTCAAGAGGCAAAGTGCTTCCCTGCAAAGCTCCAGAGCCAAGTGGAGATTTTTCAATGCGCTTAAGTGAATCTTCAAGACGTTCCCAATCGCGCACAAGCATAGAAGCCCACGCCAAAAGATGCTGCGCCAAAGTTCCAGGCTGGGCATGCTGCATGTGAGTATAACCTGTCAACAAGGATTTTTTATTTTTTGAAGCAATTTCAGAAAGAGTTTTTATAAGAGTTAAAATTTCATTCTGAATGCAAGGAATCATGCGGCGCAAATAAAGACGCTCGTCCAGCGCAATCTGATCATTTCGGCTGCGTCCTGTATGAAGTTTTTTTCCAGGCTCACCAATGCGGTCTGTGAGAACGGCTTCAACAAATGAATGAATATCTTCCGCGCTATAATCAATTTTCAACTCGCCGGAAAGCAAATCCTTTTCAATTGATTTTAAACCTTTTACAATTTCAGAACTTTCTGATTTTGAAATTATTTTCTGCTCGCCAAGCATTTGCGCATGGGCAATCGAACCGTGAATATCATCAAGAGCCATTCTTTCATCAACACGGATAGAAGTTTCAAACTCAACCGCAGCGGCATCAGGACCTTCTGCAAATCTTCCGCTCCAAAGAGCAGCGTGATTGTCGCCAGTCAATGTGCCGTGATTTTTTTCATTTACGTCTGACATTTTATTTATTTTGCTCCATCCATTTTTGAATTCCGTCTTTTATATCTTCATCAATGTCATGTTCAATTCTGCACGCATTTTCTTCAGCATGAGCTTTGTCAACGCCAGTAATTTTTACAAGGAAATCTGTTAGAAGAACATGGCGCGCATAAACGGACTCGGCTTTTTTCTGACCTTTTTCAGTCAGTTCAAGAGAACCGATGTGGCCAGTCGTAATATATCCGTTTTCGCCCAAAATGCTCATCGCCCGGCTTACACTAGGCTTGGAAACACCAAGACGCTTTGCAACATCAACGGATCTTGCAACTCCATTTTCTTCTTTTAATCTAAGAATTGCCTCAAGATAGTCTTCACCGGACTCGTGTAATTCTGACAATTGAATCTCCCAAAAAGCCAACGAAAAAATCTTGACTTTTTAAGCACATCCGCAATCAAATGAAGATGCGCAGTTGATATAAGATTTTTCATCTAAAAATCACCAAACGGAAATTTCTAAGATAAACACATCATACTATAGAAAAAAAAAGTTTTCTAGTAATATCAAGAATTCAAAAACGCAGGCGAATCAATCCAAAGCCTGAAGCTCAATTGCAATTTCTTCCATTTCGCGGTCGGTCATTGCGATTGTTTCCGCGCATCTTAAAAGCTCACGGCGAATTCCTGCTGGAATATGCGATTCAGTTTTATATCTAAGCTCATGCTCAAGGCTCGCCCAAAAATCCATGGCAATTGTTCTAAGCTGAATTTCAACTGGAACTCTGTGCTCGGTATTCGAAAGGTAAACAATCGTCTCAACAACAATGTGCAGACTTCTGTAGCCGGATTCTTTTGGTTCTTTTATGTAATCTTTTTCCTTCAGAAGTTTTATATCCGGCTGCTTTAAAAGAATGTCCCTTATTGTGTAAATATCTGAAATGTAAGGGCAGATTACACGAACGCCGGCAACATCCGTAAGATTTTCCGTCATAGATTCAAATGTAAACGGAAGCTTCCGCTTTTCGAGTTTTTCAGCAATGCTTTCTGGAGATTTTATTCTGGATTTTATTGTTTCAATCGGATTTCTTCTGCCTGAAACTTTATATTCTTTGTTTAAAATTTCAAGTTTTGTAACAACCTGCTTTATCGCGCTTTCGTAAATCATCATAAGCTTCTGAAATTCAAAAGCCATCTTTATAAAATCATTGGGATTCATCGAATTGATTTCGTTCAATGATGAAATTTTTGCAAGTTCTTTTCCCTGCAAATGATCGTTGTCGTGTTCCACTAAATACTCATCTGGAGTTTCAATTTTTTCCATATCTAAAAAATAAAAATGCGCGATTATCGTTACAAATGTTTTTTCAGCAAAAAAGCAAAAAGCCTTCCAGAAAAACCGGAAAGCCTTTTGCATACAATTTTATTCAGCGAGCAAAGAATTCAGCGATTTTACAAAATCAGCAGGATCTTTTAATTCCGCGCCGCTTACAAGAAGCGCCTGGTCAAGAAGAACTTCGCTTACATTTTTTACAAAGTCTTCTGAAACAGGACCTTCCAGTTTTTTTACAATTGCGTGATCCGCATTTATTTCAAGAATCGGCTTTACAAAATCTCCGCCGCCCTGTCCCATCGCTTTCATCATGCGTTCCATCTGAAGGCTCGGATCATTTTCGTCCACAACAATGCAGCTCGGACTATCGGAAAGACGCTTTGAGAGAACAACATCCTTTACACGGCCTTCAAGAGCTTTCTTTATTTTTTCCTGAACAGGTTTGAACGCTTCCTCTTTTTTCTTAGCCTCTTCCTTATCGACTCCAAGCTCTTCATCACTTCCGGCACGGTTCACTGCTTTCAGCTCAAAGTCTTTGTATTTTCCGTATGCAGGAATAACAATATCGTCTATGTCATCCGCCATAATAAGAACTTCAAATCCTTTCTTTTTATAAGCCTCAAGCAACGGAGAAGAGCGTAGATTTTTTTCATCACTTCCGCTGATATAGTAAATTGATTTCTGATCAGGTTTCATGCGCTGAACATAATCTGCAAAACTTGTCCATTTGTTTTCGCCATTGCCTTCATCCGCAGTTGACTTGAAACGGATTATTTCTGCAATTTCATCTCGGTTTGCAAAATCAGAATAAAGGCCTTCCTTCAAAGGACGGTTATACAACTTTACAAAATCGTGCCATTTTTCAACAGTTTCTTTTTCATCATCAGAAAGGTCAGTTTTTGCCTCAAGTTTTTTTGCCTCGTCACCAAGTTTTTTGAATTCACTTAGAAGTTTTTTTACAGACTGAGTTTTTATAGTTTCAAGAATCCTGTTTTGCTGAAGAATTTCACGGCTCACATTCAAAGGCAAGTCTTCTGAATCAATAACGCCGCGGATAAAACGCAAATAAGACGGCAAAAGCTCACGGTCATCGTCAGTTATAAAAACGCGCTTTACATAAAGTTTAACACCGCTTTTATAATCAGCCTGATACATATCGAACGGCGCAGTGCGTGGAACGTAAAACAAAGTCGTGTATTCCTGAGTTCCTTCCGCATGAGTGTGAACATACATCAGCGGATCTGTTCCGTCATGGCTGATTGTCTTATAAAAATCGTTGTAATCTTCTTTTTTAAGCTCGCTCTTGTTCCGCTTCCAAAGCGCGCTGGCAGAATTCACCTGCTCAACTTTATTTTCAGTTCCTTCAGCCTTTCCGTCCTTGTTGTATTTTGTCTGAACATAATGAAGATAAATCGGGAAAGCAATATGATTTGAATATTTTTTTATAAGCTCGTCAATTTTCCATCTTGAAGCGTAATCTTTGGAATCATCGTTCAAATGAATTTCAATAACAGAACCAACAGTTTCAGCTTTGTCAAATCCATACTGGCAGTAGGCTTCTGATTTTTCTGTAAGCTCTTCAATTTCATAGGAATTTGTTCCGTCGCTTGACCAATGCAAAACTTTTCCGTCGCCGGCAGCCTTTCTTGTGTAAACATCAATTTTGCTTGCCGCCATAAATGCGCTGTAAAAACCAACGCCAAACTGTCCAATCAAATCTGACGAGCCGCTTCCATTTTCAGAAAGCATATCGATAAAAGCTTTTGTTCCAGAACGCGCGATTGTTCCCAAATTATTCGTAAGATCCTCTTCGTCCATTCCGATTCCTGAATCCTGAACTGAAAGAATCTTTTTTTCTTCATCAAATGAAATGTCTATGCGCGGATTAAAAGCAACATCCTTATATTTATCATCGGAAACCGTAAGATATTTTAATTTGTCCAGCGCATCCGAAGCGTTCGAAACAATTTCACGCAGAAAAATATCTTTGTTTGAATACATTGAATGGATGATAAGTTTTAAAAGCTGATTAACTTCCGTCTGAAACTGATACTTTGCCATGATTTTACTCCAAAACTTTTCAAGCTGAAAATCTTCAATAAAAATAAGAAATCAAGCGAAAAAAGTTCTACATTTTAAAATTTTTTGATTGCCAATAAATATAATAAAAATTCAAGAAAAAAACAAATTTTAACTGCAAATTTAAAACAAAAAAGACAGCCAAAACAGCTGCCTTATATGCGCCCCCTGCTGGGCTTGAACCAGCGACACATGGATTAACAGTCCATTGCTCTACCGACTGAGCTAAGGGAGCATTCAGTTACGAATATATAAATATATTACAGAAAATGTATTTATTTGTCAATAATGAACTACAATATTCTGCAAAAATTTTCTAAATTCTTCTGTGGAATTTCCTGCCGCACGAGCTTCAATAGCACGCATAGCACGGTTCTGGGCATCAGAATAAGAATTGCTGGAATTTCTTCCGTCAAATGAAAGCGTAAAAAGATTTTGCACAAATGCAGAGTCCCTCAAATCGGCTTTAAAAGTATATCTGCATTGAACTGAACTTTTGTCCTTTGGAATATTCTGTTCAAAACTCATGCTTCCTGTAAATGAATACCGCTCATTTTTTTCCTGCGAAGTTCTGAATCCAAACGAATTCAGCATTTTTGCATAAGCGGAACGAGCCCTGCCGTCAGGATCATTCTGAAAATAAACATAAACAGGAATTTGTTTTGCAATCTGAAGAAGCATCGCATTTATATCAGCGGCACTCTCAGTCTGTTTTTCTAATTCGGAAGCCTTATCAAAATCTATAACAGAAAGGCGTGAAAGATATTTTTCATTTAAAACAGAAATTTCGCGTGCAAAGTCAATCCGCGCATAATTTTCAAAAGAAAATTCATCGTCTGTTTTGGCATTCAAAAGTTTTTTGATTTCCGCATTGTTTTTTTCAATCATATTAGAATAAAGAAGCGAAGTTTTCGGCTTGTCAAGAACCGCAATAACATAAATGTTTTTTTCAGCATCAGTCCAATATTCTTTGATTTCAATGCCAACAAGAGAATCAACATCGACTTTTCGCATTATCTTTGAATTGAAATTCTGAGCCTTTGCAATTGCAACTTTTCCTTCATTGCTCGCCTGTTCCATTCTTGAAGACGACACAGAAGCCGAAGCAACATTCTGCTCAAAGACAGAGGCGATTCCTTCAACCGCAAGGAGTTCTGCCTGAGATTTATCTTTTGCTTTTCCAACATAAGAAATATATTTTTCAGGATCATAAACTTTCTTCGGAACACTTACCCAGGCAGGCTCTTTTACACGGGCAGCAAAACAAACTGAAATTCCGCAAACAAGCAAAACAAAAAAATTAGTTATTTTATACATATTGACTCCACAATAGTCGGACGACCAGCAGTTACTTCTAAATTCTCAAAAGTCTCTGTTCCGACAAGATTTTCATTTGTATCAAAATATTCAACCTTCGCTGAATAAATTCCAGGCTTCAACGTAAAACCTCCGCCAGCCGCAAAACTCGGAAAATAACGGCATTGGCGAATATCCGCAGTTTCAGCAAAATCCACAGCATCAAGAGCTTTTGTAACTGCAATTTCTGTAATTGACCGGAACTTTTCAGGAGTAGCTCGTATAGCGACAGCGGCAGAAGTTACAGCAGCAGCTTTTTTTGTTGTGCTGCGGAATATACTTCTTATAAAATCTTTGCGGGCTTTTAAAGCAACATCTTTTTGAACAGCCTCATCAAACCATTCAATAAGGTTAAGGCGCGCAGTGCTTCCGTCAGAAAGCGTAGCTTTTATAGAAGAAATTGAATCGCTCGGCTTTACAAGATTGCCGTTTTTATCCGCTTCAACATAAGGATAAACATATTTCAGCCTGAAAGCCGGAATTGTAATGCCAGCAATCGTTACAGAAGTTAAAAAAATTGGAGTTCCATTCGCCGCAAAACTCGGAAAATAAACAGTTCCTTCTTTACGGCAAATAATTTTTCCAGCTAACGAAACAAAATCCAGCCTTCCCATTCCAGAAGGAATTTTTAAGTCATCACGCAAAGAAGCGCATTTTACACCGCGGTTTATCGCTTCATACTCTCGGACATGAAGTTCTGGAGTTCCGCTTTTATCCTGAATATACATTAACGCCGCAAGATAATGCGCAAACGCAGAATCTTTGTAGATGTCATTTTCCGTAGGTTTGCGCGGAGTCTGCCTATAAACTTCACGCATATTTACATTCATTGTCTTTGCAGAGTCGGCAAGAGTTTCAGTATCTACATCCAAATCCTGCAAAGCAAGTTCGCCGTATTTTGAAATATATTCCTTTTGTTTATTTTCGATTTTTCTGATTTCAACAAGAGCTTCATCAAATTCGCCCAAGTTGTAGTAATTCAAGGAATTAAATGCGTTTAGCAAAAGATATTCATAAACATTTCCAGTATAATCGGAAATATTTTCATTTAAAGAAGCGGCGCCGGTCGTCTTTGAAATGCTTTTCGTGTAAGCATCTTCAATTTGGCGGTCAGTCTGGTTAAAGTCCTTTGAAGACTGCAAATAATTTTTTGAATAATGATTTAGAATCGCCACATCAAGAGCTTTGTCTATCGGCGGATTTTTTTTATTTATTGATTTTTGAATAACGGATGCAGACGCTGAATAATTTCCTTCAGAAAAATATTTTTCAGCTTCCAAGTCAACTTTTGTAGAAGCGCATCCAACTAGAAAAAAAAATACAAAAAGCAAAGAAAGAAGCGAGAGCTTTTTCATAAAAACGTCTCCGATTTAAAGTAAATGGCATCCTCAGAAAATTCTGAAGATGCCTTTTTTGTGCAAATTAGAGCTTTGCTTTCTGACGTTTAATAACTTTCTTTATGCTGTCGTTTTCTGCCATCCAAACAATTTTATTTGTTTTAATGTCATGCAACTCTGCATAAACATAGTAAGTTCTTACTGTTTTGTCGTCAGCGGACTGCACAATTGTCTTAACAGAGCCTTTAAGCATGAAGTCAGCTCCAGTTTCCTGATCCATTTCCTTTGCAGTATCGTAAGTTGAATGGTCAGCCTGGTCAGCCTTTTCTTCTCTAAGAGCCTGTCTTTCTGTGCTGCTAGAAACAAATTCCATAACACCAGAATTAATTATCGCAGTCTGAAATTTCTTTTCAACAATTGAAGTGTCAATATGCTCGCTGCTCTGATTGCGTATAGAATCAATTATAACAACTGGAGCGTGTCCCTGCTGTCCTTCAAATTTTGCAATTCTAGGAGAATTTATACATTCTTCAATAAGAGAATCACAAACGATGCGGACATCAGATTCGTTCCAGTAGCCGTCTAAATCAATGACCTCATCAGCATCAACGCGGGAAACCTTTGTGCTTCCGCATGAAACCATCATAAGACCACTAAAAACAGCTGCAAACAAAAAAGCAAACTTCTTCATTTAGAATTCAGCTCCAGGTTCTTCATCATCATATTTTACTGTGTCTGTTTCTGCATCATAAGATATAGAACTTACATTTGCATCTGAACCTGAATCCTCATTAAGAATAGTCTTTTCGATTGATCTTGTGATGAGTTTCATAAGAAGAGGATCCTGTGCTGTGTTTTCAGGAAGATCCTGCATTGCTGCATTAATCTGTCTCTGATACAAGTCGCTCTTCAAAGCCCATACTGAATAGTATGTATACATTGTTTTGTAATCAGAATCAGCCTTTGGTTTTGCAGATTCAGAGAAGCGGCTCTTAATCCAGTATGAAGCAATTTTTTCAAGACCGTTTACACGTACATTTGAAAGAACTGTTGTAACATCTTTGAGAGCCTTGTCGCTTTTTGTTGTATCAATGCTCTGTTCTGCTTTCAAAGAAGCTTCTGTAGCACGTCCAATTGAAGTGCTGATTGACTGTGCAACATTGCTCTGAAGGTCAACTTTGTCTGTCCAGTTCTGGAGAAAATCCAAATCTGGTCCATTTGAATTGAAAGTCCAAACCATATAACCGTCAAGATCAAGTTCTTTTACAATTTGTCTCTTGTTATTGTCGCCTACAGCAACAACCCAATTCGGCACTTCTGCGCCTGTAGCTCTTCCCTGCCAATCCAAACGCTCATAGGCTCCTGTTACAACTTTTACAGATTCTTTTGTTGTTCCGCATGAAGCAAGTGCTATTACTGAAAAAGCAACAGCTACACATTTAACTAAGTTTTTCAATTTAAAACCTCCAATTTAAAGATAATACTGTAAATACTGAAATATTGTCAATCAAAAAAAACAGTAAAACACGGATTAAAAGTTATAGAAACTATTTTTTTCTTTGAAGTAAAAACAGAAAAGGAAATCGAGGAGCTCATAAAGAAGCTCAAATAGCGCATGGAAATTTGCAAGAACCTCTCTATTTTATCGAAGGAACCGCCTGGAGACTCCGCTTTATCATAGGAAAGCAAGGCGTCATTTCTATCCGGCAGGGATTTCCGTGCAGGAGGATGCCTTAGCAAAAAGAAGAGCCACCCGCGCTTGGCGGGAGGCTCTATGAAGAGAGTATGGAAAAAGCCGGCCGCGTCCTAGTTTCCCGCCGGTTGGCAGTATCATCGGCGCAGGGGAGCT
>NZ_CAKVAM010000007.1 GCF_934725225.1 uncultured Treponema sp. | reverse complement strand
ACCCGCATAGCGGGTGGTTATCTGTGAAAATATTCCGCTTCGCTTCATATTTTCACCGGCTCACGAGCCGTAATAATCGGATTAGTGCGGTTGTGTCAACCGCACTAAGTGTATACACTTAGTGCGTGAAAATTTTGGCTTTAAAATTCTCATTTGTATAGAAGAAACTCAATAATAGGTCAAAATTCGAGTTTTGCAACAGATGAACAAAACGGAAAGAACCACTTCTGTGCTGATTCGAAATTTGACCTATTAAAAAAAAGTATTTATATTACAGGGAGAGAAGAATCAAATTCTCTCAAAACAATTTATAATTTCATCTTTGAGGTAGAAAAAAAAATGAAGAGCTTGAAAAAATGTTTTATTTTGGGTGGCGGCCGCAAGAGCGGACTTTTTTTTGCAAAGCTGTTTTGCGCATTTGCTATGCTTACAGTTCCGCTCTATATTTCGTGCGGAGGTTGACGTACAGAAAGTTCTTGAAAAGGGAAACTACAAGGCAAGAGATTTGATGATTGCAGTTCCTGGACAGAATTTTTCTATTCTTGCAACAGAAGTTACGCAGGAGCTTTTCGAATCTGTAATGGGATACAATCCAAGCAAGTTCTATGGAGAAAAGAACCTTCCTGTGGAAAGTCTTCACTGGATGGAGGCTGTTATGTTCTGCAATAAACTGAGCAAAAAGGAAAACTTAAAACCGTGCTACTCATATCGGGGCGACACAGACGCTGATAAATGGGAAATTGAAGACGGCGAGTGGGTTCATTACAACAGAAACCTTAACTGCGACACAACAGCCAACGGCTACCGCCTGCCAACACTAGAAGAATGGCAATATGCGGCAAAAGGAGGACAGGAATTCAAGTACGGCGGCAGCGACAATCTGAATGACGTAGCCTGGATCGACGAAGAGAGAACGCATCCTGTAGCACAAAAAGCACCTAACGGCTATGGTCTGTATGACATGACCGGCAACGTATGGGAGTGGTGCTGGGACATCGCTATTACCGGAGAATACTACATGAGTGGCATGCTTCGCTATATCTGCGGTGGCAGCCTCAACTATGGAGGTAACGACGTATACTACGAGGTGGATCATAAGAATTGGTTCGAGCCCACAAAAAGATTCATAGACATAGGCTTCCGCGTTGTCAAATCTAAATAAAAAAAAAAAGAACAACGAGTCTGCCTAAATACCCGTAATAATATGCTGTATTTTTGGCAGGCTTCAAAAAAGTAAAAACTAAGCAGCATGCGCTTCATTATGATTAAGGTATGGGCATTCCTCTTTCATAACATTTTTTTAATATTTTCTATTGTTGAAAGAAGAATTATGAGTTATTATTGATGTATGGCAATCGTTACAGCTCAGGTTATCAATCGCTATTACGAAAATTACAAAGACACAGAAATCACCTTTTCAAAGGAAATAATACATACTCTAAAAATGGATCCGCGTCAGGTTTATATAAAATGCAGCGGACTTCAATGGCCTTGTATTATAAATTCAACGTCATTCAATCAGGCAAAAATAATCCTCGGAACTAAAAGCGGAGCCTATGCAGTGCTTTCAAACAAATCCGCGCCGCCAGTAAGCTTAAGATTTTGCTTTTACCAGCCAGACGGTCAGCTGATGAGTTTTTTTGTTACGGCGAAAGTCTGCTTAATCGAACCGTACATGAACAGCACGGATCTTTCTATTATTACGATTCAGTACACGCAAAGGCCGCCGGACGACTTGATTCTGATGATTGGCAACATTCTTGATGCTAATTCCAACGCGGCAAGAAGAAAAGAAGAGCGTATTCTCATAACTCAGGAATCAATGCGCAAGCTCGGGCTTCAGAAAAAGGAAATTGTAATTTACATACAAAATGTTCCGCGCCATTGCATTTTGCAGGACTTGTCATTTGGAGGCGCAAAAGTCGTTCTGCTTGGGCTTGCAAAATTCCTTATAAACAAAGAAGCTCTTATTCAGCTTGAATTTGAAGATCCTCACGAAACAATTTCAATCCGCGGAATTATCGTTCGGACAGATTTTATAGAAGGCAGAAAAGACATTATTTCAGCAAGCATAAAATTTGCGGAAGATTCCATAAGCCTTGCGTATAAAGTCCACATAAACAAATACATTGCAAACACCAAGCGCAAAGAGCTGGACAATAAATTCACAGCCGGAGAACTCGAAGATATTCAGCCTGCGGAAGAGCAAAAGCCCGCAGCTCCTGTTCAGCCGGAAAATTCAGCAACATAATTTTTACAAGGAAAAAAATGGTTTCTACAAATTCACTGGATTCTATCTATTTTATAAAGCTGCCGGAAGGTTCGGTGCTTTCCCCAAAGGCAATGAAAATCGACCCTGAAATTCCACTGCCTGTTCAGAAAAAAAATCCGGAAGATCCAGTTGAGCAAGACGCGGCAAAACTTTCAGAAGAGCAGATTCTTTCTGGCATTTTAACAGTTCTTGCTTACGATAAAAAAAATGAAAATTCAGAATATTACCGCAAACTGATTACAGATGTCCGCCCCGGAATAAAAAAGGAGCTGGCAGAAGCCGCAATACTAAAAGCCCGCAACGAAGACTGGGATTTGGCAGAAGAAATTTGGCTGGCTGTAAACGGAATTGACCCGCAAGACAAGGCGATAATTCTGAACATGGCGATTTTCTTTGACCAAAAAGCGGACAGCTACCGGCGCAATTCCCTGAACGAAGACGCAGATGCCTACGATGAAGCCGCGCTTGACTACTACAAGCAAGCAATGGACAGCGACGAAGAAATTCCAGACGCATATTTTAACGCAGGCTTTTTTTACTTGAAAAAACGCGACTACGGCGAAGCGAAAGGCTGCTTTGAAAGCTACCTTGGACTTGTCGCAGATGCAAAAGACGAAGAGCTTGGTGAAAACGGAATTTACAAAAAAGAACGCGCTCAGGAAATCATCAATAAAATTTCAAACCGCAATTTGGAAAACGACAGATTCCGCGACGCATACAAACTGATTTCTGAAGGTCAGGAAGAAAAAGGACTTGAGGAAATCCGAAAATTCATAAGAGACAATCCTGTTGTCTGGAACGCATGGTTTTTGCTTGGCTGGGGACTCAGGCGGCTTGGACGTTTTGAAGACGCAAAGCAGGCATTTCTAAAAGCAAGAGAATGCGAAGGCGGAGACGAAAACGCGGACACATTAAACGAGCTTGCAATCTGCCAGATGGAAACAGGCGAGCTAAAAGAAGCAAAAGAAACTTTGGTAGACGCGCTTTCAATGGATTCAGAAAACACAAAAATTATAAGCAACCTAGGCTGCCTGTGCCTAAAAATGAATCAGAATGAAGAAGCAAGAAAATATTTTGAAGTTGTCCTTGAAATCGACCCGGATGACAAAATTGCCGCCGCGCAAATAGCAAAGCTAGACGCTGAGATTTAGCACACTTTAATCCACAGCAACTTTATCGCCAGTTTTTATTCCGGCTTTTTCAAACCAGCCCTGCGGAACTTCCAAAGCATATCGTACAGAACGAGTGCTTTTTACAGGCGCAAGACTAAAAGGCGTCATGTCAAAAATATTTTGAATTGCTCCAGTTCTGTCAATGTACGCAATTGAAAGTGGATGCGGCGTGTTTTTCATCCAGAAACTTAAAACCTGATCTTTTTCAAAAACAAAAAGCATTCCGGTTCCTTCTGGAATATTCTTGCGGTTCATAAATCCGTAATTGCGCTCTTCTTCTTTTTGGGCAATCTCGGCTTTTACAAAAACGGAATTTCCTGCGGAAGTCAAGATTTCAATTTCTTTTACAGGAAGATTAAATTTTTTATTCTGACACGAAACAAAAACAGGAACAAAAGCACAAACTGCAAAAATCGCAAAAAACTTAAATTTTCTCATAAATCAAAGTCCTTCAAGAAATTCATCCCGCGCCATTTCTTCCGCGCTTTTATTTACAAGAGCCTTTGACTGTAGCTCCTCAAAAATTTTCCTGTCAGTATATTTTAAAGTCAGCGGACGTTCCAGCGACATAATCACGTTGTCGTCCTTCCATTCGGATTTTTCAGGATTAAGCGAAGACGGATTCCCATATTTTTCAGTTAATGAAGAAAAAACAGAATAATGGTCAATTTTCGAGCGGCGCAAGTTCAGTGTAATTGTGTAAAGTTTGTCTTCGTAAAACTGAAACCAGCAGCGGTCAAGAAACGAATACGGAGCATTTTTTGAAGTGTCGGTTTCTATTAAAGTTCTGTTTTCTCCAGGCAAAAGCGAAACGTCTCTGTCGCCACGGTAGCCAAAATTCAAATCTTTTTTCAAAGCCTCTTTTACCTGATCCACAGACATTCCAAGCTGGATTCCGCGGTAGCCAAAAGGAAGCGAATCTTCGGCAAAAAAAGGAAAAGTCAAAAGCAATGCAAAAAGCCAGATAAAAAAAATTTTAATTCGCATGTTTTGAACTCTGTTTTCTATAGAACGCGGCTTGTTTTATAAGCTCCTCAACGTCAGGCACATCAATTTTTCCGCCAACAATTTTTATGTTCTGGTCATACTGAATCTGCCGGCAAGCTTCACCTTGCTGTTCACGCGGAATTGCGCAAAGCTTAAACACATCCGTCAAAGAAAGCCCGGAATGGTAAACGCTGCCCTTCACCAAAGGAACTTTTTGCTTTTCAATCTGAAGCGAAATCATGTCGATAAGTTTTTCTCTCAAATCGCCGAGCTGAGTATTTGCAAGCTGACGATGCATTGCCCAAAGTCGTTCAGCAAACATCATCGTAAGTTTTGAAATCATCTGCGGCTGGGTTGTTACCATCTGATTAAAGTTCGCCATGTTCACAACCATAAGTCGGCAAGGCTCGTGGGCAATCGCACTTGCAGAACGCGGCTTGTTTTCTAGCAGCGCCATTTCACCAAACATATCGCCTTTCTTTAAAAGCGCAAGAGTAACTTCGTTTCCGTCTACAACTTTTGCAATTCTTACAGAGCCTTCCTGAATTATAAACATATCCGCGCCTTTCTGGCATTCAGAAAAAATCATTGAGTCGGCAGGATACTCTCGGAAAGTTTCATTCGACGGCTCCAAGTAAGCAGCTTTTGCTCTTTGTCGCAAAGCAATAAATTTTCGCTTGGCATTTTCAATGTTGATTCCAGTCGGGCACTGCTTTAAATACTGATAATATCCGTACAAAGCTATATTGTAATGACCTGATTTTTCGTAATATTCCGCTATAGAAAAAAGTGACTCCGGAGAATCCAAAATAATATTTTTGAGCGTAAGTTTTGTAAGCTGGTCATTTACAATTCTCATGTCGCGGGCAAAAGAACGCACAATTTTCATAGCAACTGGCGTGTTTTTCATAATCAGCTCTGGATACTGGCTTTTATGAACCATGATTGCAACAACAGGAGTCAATGCGACAACATTTTTAGTCTGCCCATGCCCGGACATACAGGAAACAACCCCAATAAAGTCACCCGGACCTAAAACTTCAGGAGCCGCTCCTGGAATTGCAACCTCATTAAAGCACTTTACCCTTCCGCTTTGGATAATAAAAAATCTGTCATTTGCAGAAGTTCCTTCAACAAGGATATATGAGTTCTGCTTAAAATTCACAAATGAAAGCTGAAGCAATTTCGAACCACCTTCTAAACAAAAACAACTTCACATTCCAGCATAAAACCAGTCCGCTCTTTCACTTTTTCTTGCGCAAGCTGAACAAGTTTTTTTATATCGGAGGAAGTTGCGTTTCCTGCGTTGATAATTATATTTCCATGCCAGGGAGCTATTTGCGCCCCTCCGATTTTTGCACCTTTCAAGCCGGCTTCATCAATAAGTTTTCCGCTCGGCTCTCCAAAATCCCGGTTATTTTTAAAAACACTTCCAGAACTTGGAGCTTTAAAATGTCCTTTTTGCTCTCTGTCTTTTATAAAGCTTTCGCACGCAGCTCTAAGCTCAAAAACTTTTTCAGGCTGACATTTTTCCGCTTTAAAGGCAACTTTTGTTATAACAGCGGATTTTTCCATAAACGGCGAATGTTTATAAGCCCACTGCGCACAATCGTTGTTATTATGATACATTTTTATATGTTTCTCAAGAAATTTATAGGAATTTTCATCAAAATTTTCCAAGTCAAGATATTCAACAAATTCAATTCTTGAGCTTATATCGTTTGAATAGCACCGGGCATTCATGTAGCAAGCTCCGCCGCAAGTTCCGGGAAGCCCCGCAAAAGATTCCATTCCGGAAATTCCATTTTCCGCAAAAAATTCCACGGCGCGATTGGTTTCAACTCCAGAACCGCAAACTACAATCCCGTTTTCAAATTTAATAGAAGAAAACGCATTCATTGAAATAATAACGCCGCAAAATCCTTCATCGCTTACAATCAAATTGCTTCCGCCGCCAAGAATAAAAAAATCCACGGAATTTTTCTTGCATTCTGAAATAACAAGCGCAAGTGAAAAAACATCTTCCGGCTCAGCAAAAAGCTCAGCATTTCCGCCGACTTTCATTGTTGTGTGAAGGCTCATCGGTTCGTCAGGCAAAAGCCGCCCTTTGTACAAGTTCTTGATATTTTCAACTATTTTGCGTATTCTGTTAGTCATTGCATTTCATTTTATAGAAAAAAAATAAAAAAATCGATAGTGAAAATCAGGCACTTAATATAATGCGCATAAGATTTTTCAATGGAGGAAAAAAATGGCGTTGAGACTGTACAACACAATGGGCCGCAAGATAGAAGAATTTGTTCCGATTCACGAAGGTTTTGTGGGATTTTACGGATGCGGACCGACCGTCTACAACTACGCGCACATCGGAAATCTCCGCGCCTACGTTTTTCTTGACACGCTTGACCGCACACTCACTTTCCTCGGATACGACAAAAAGCACGTGATGAACATAACAGACATCGGGCATCTTACCGGAGACGCAGACGAGGGCGAGGATAAAATGCTCAAGACGGCTCAGGAACGCCACCAGTCGGTTCTTGAAGTTGCCAAATTCTACACGGACGCATTTTTCAAGGACATCGACAGACTGAACATAATCAGGCCGGATGTCGTCTGCAAGGCAACTGAGCACGTCCAGGACATGATTGAGCTTATCAAGAGAATCGAAGCGAACGGACACACCTATATGTCCGGCGGAAACCTCTACTACGACGTTACGACTTATCCAGACTACGGAAAGCTCGCCAACCTGAACCTTGACGATTTAAAAGCCGGAGCAAGAATCGAAGTTGACCAGAACAAGCGCAATCCTTATGACTTTGTACTTTGGTTCACAAAATCAAAATTTGAAAATCAGGCCCTAACTTGGGATTCACCTTGGGGAAGAGGCTATCCGGGCTGGCACATTGAATGTTCCGCAATGAGCATGAAATACCTCGGCGAGCATTTTGACATCCATACAGGCGGAATCGACCACATCCCGATTCACCACACAAATGAAATCGCCCAGTCAGAAGGCGCAACCGGCCACAAATGGGTGAACTACTGGCTTCACAATGAATTCCTTGTAATTGCAAAAGACAAAAAAGCCGCAGAATCTGGTCAGGCTGAAAAAATGTCAAAATCCCACGGTAACTTTTTGACGCTTCAGTCATTAACAGACAATGGCTACGATCCGCTCGACTACAGATTTTTCCTTCTGGGAGGACATTACCGCAAGCAAATTTATTTCAGCTGGGACGCAATGGATTCAGCAAAAAATTCAAGGGCCGCTCTTGTTCAGCGTGTTGCCCGGCTTGCTCAAAATGCAGGCGGCGCAGATTCTCTGAACTGTTCCAAAATATATGCAAAAGGCGAAGCTTCAAAAACTGAAAATCTGTCTGAAAAAGCAAAAGAATACATGGAAAAATTCCAGGCCGCTTTGGAAAACGACCTTTCAACTCCAGTCGCATTGAGCTGCATTCAAAAAGCAGTTAAAGACGGCTCTTTAAAGCCTGAAGAATCACTTGAACTTGTGCGCAGAATGGACAGCGTAATTGGCTTGAATCTTGTAAAATCTGCCGCGGAATTTCTTGCTGAACAGGAAAAAGAGCAGAAAGCTTCTGTTCCAGACCATTCAGGAGACCCGGAAGCACAGGAAATTGACGCGCTTGTTGCAGAAAGAGTTGAAGCGAAAAAAGCAAAGAATTTTGCAAGAGCCGATGAAATCCGCAATTTGCTTTCAGCGCGCGGAATCGTCATAACAGACACGCCAAATGGAGCAGTTTGGAAGCGTTCTTAAAAAGCAGAAAAAAATGTAACTAAACAGGACTTATTGTGTTTTCTTTTAATAAAAGTGAATCAGGCTCGATAAATTGCGCGGATTCAAAAGACTTTAGAAAATTATACGACTCTGCAATGGAACTTTTGTTCAAAGTTTCGTTTAAAATTGTAGAAGATGAAGAAGCCGCCGAAGATTTGGTTCACGACTCATTTATAAAGGCAAACGAAAAAGCAATGGTTTTTCCTTCTATAAATGACGCAGTTTTCTGGCTAATTAGAGTTGTAAAAAACGCTTCGCTGAATTATGCAAAACGGAAAGTCAGAGAGGCGAACGCTTACCACAAGGCGCTTTATGAAGGCCGTCAGCAAATGGAAAGCGGCGAAACTGAACTTTTAAAAAAGGAAGCAAAAAAAATTGCGCTCGAAGCCTTAAACAAGCTTCCTGGCAATTTAAAAGAAGTGCTTATTCTAAAAGAATATGCCGATATGAACTACAAGGAGATTGGCCGCCAGCTCGGAATCACAGAGGGGAATGTAAAGGTGCGGGTTTTCCGGGCAAAGGCACAATTACTAAAACTGATAGGAGAAGAAGATGTTTACTTGTCCTGAAGATGACATTCATTCTATCTATGCGGACGGAGAACTTCCTAAGAATTATGTTGCAGAATATGAAGCGCACGTAAATTCCTGCCCCAAATGCTCCGCCAAGCTAAAAAAATTCCTCGCGATTAATTCGGTCTTTGCTGAAGACAAAGAGGCCTTTCATTTTTCAAAGGAAGATTTGGATTCTAGTTTTCAAAGGCTTGAAGCACGGCTTTCCTACAAAAAAGTTACTCAGGCAGGAAAAAACACATTTAAATTTCCAAAGCCAAGCAGCGGCATAAAATATTTCGCAGCTGGAATTGCGGCGGCGGCAGTTTTTGCATTTGTTGTTCCAGGCGCAAAAAAAGGAAATCCGTTTGAAGGACAAGTTTCCGCATTTCAGCCTGTAGCGCGCACTTCAATTTCGTCAACGGCAAATCAGGTTAGCTCCGACGGAAATATCGATGTTTCAGTTTTGAATTCGATTTTGGCTTCCGACAATTCAGACAAAAACTTTTACACGTTGCCAGTTTCTTCAAATTCAGTTTCGGCAGTTCCTGTTCTAATAATCGGCGGTTCGAATTTCAAGAAAATCGCAGTCATTCCTTCGTTAAAGAACTACGATGTTTTTTGTCCGCAGGGCGAAAATTCAGAGCAACAGGACAGAAACAACGGATTTGCATTTCATGTTTCCTACCCTTTTTCAAATTTAAACTCAGGAAAATGAATTGGCAATTTTAAAATCTTATGCGAATCTCCTTAGAAGTTCTCCGCTGGCAAGAACGATAAGCTGGATAATTGTTGTTGCTTCCGCAATTTTCATTTTGGGAATTTTAGGACGCAATGTAAAACGCAAGCCGGTGATAGATTCAATAACTCCGATGATTGGCTCGCCGGGCGATGAAATGACAATAGAAGGCAGCGGCTTTGGAGATTCAAGAGGAACTTCAAGCGTAGAAATCGCAGGCTCAAAAATCACTGCAAGCGGATATTCGCTTTGGTCGGACAAAAAAATCAAATTTATAATTCCATCAAATGCGCAGGACGGACTTGTAATCGTAGGAACTTCCGCAGGAAAATCTGAGCCGGCATTTTTTGCAAATGAAAACGGAATTCCAGTCGCGGCAATCACATCGCCTGTAACTTCAGTTCCTGTAATCGCATCAATTTCCGCAGAAAACGCAGTTACCGGGCAGACAATAACAATCCGCGGTACAAATTTCGGACCTTCAAAAGGAAAATCAAAAATTTATTTTACCGCGAACCGGGACGAAACTTCATCTTTGCACAGCTCAGAGCAAAATGAAAATCAGGACAAAAACAATATTTTTATTCCGGCAAGCGAAACTGACTTTGACTACATCGCCTGGACAGATTCTGAAATTTCTGTGAAAATTCCAGACGGAGCTTCAAGCGGTTCGATTTTTATAGAAACTCCGCACGGAACAAGCGCGGCAAAAAAAATCAATGTAAATTTTCCCTACGGAAAAAAACAATATTCAAACAGAAGAACTTACGTAATTCAGATTGCCGCCGATATTTCAAATCACGTTGCTTCTCAAGAAAGCTCGATTTTGCTTTACATTCCAAAGCCCGCGGTTTCTTCGTTCCAGCCTTTTGTCGAGCTGAATGAAGTTTATCCTGAGCCGTTTATAATTGACGACACTTTTGACATAATCCACAACAAGCAGCTGAACAAAATCACAAACAACAAGCAAAGATTCAGCCAGACTTTTATTGTGAGCACTTTCGGAATAAAAGGAAATTTCAATCCAAGAAATTTGGGGCAATACAAAGACAAAGGCGGAATTTTGTACACAAAAAATACTTCCGCGGATGCCTGTGTTCCGTCGGACTCAAAAGCAGTTTCTTCGCTTCTTGAAACAATTGTCGGACGCGAAAAAAATCCGTACAGGCAGGCAAAACTTATTTACGATTTTATGACGGAAAATTATGAAGTTTCTGAAAAAATCCGCACTGGAAATATTTCACCGCTTGATTTAATCCGCAGAAAAAAAGGCGACGCTTACGACTTTGCAATTCTTTACACGGCTTTGTGCAGAGCGGCTGGAATTCCTTCAGTTCCAGTGGCGGGAATTCTTGCGCAGGACAAATCGAATGTAACGCCGCATTGGTGGACAGAAATTTATTTTGAAGGATACGGCTGGCTGCCTGTTGACGTTTCGCTTGGAGCCGGACTTCCATTTTCTTCATTTATTGAAATATCTGATCCAAAAGAATTTTACTTCGGAAATCTTGACAATCAGCATATCGCGTTCAGCAGAGGCTGGCATCAGATAAAGCAGTCGTCTTTAAACAGCAAAATTGTTTACAGACCGCGCACTTATGCTTTACAATCTTTATGGGAAGAAGCTGGAGACAAAACTTCAAGCTACAGTTCTTTATGGAACAATCCTGTTATTCAAGGAATTTACTAAAATATACGGAGAAAAAAATGACTACAAAAGTTTTAAGCGTAGGCGGTTCAATAATCGCGCCGGACAAACCAGATGAAAATTTTCTTTTTGAATTCAGCAGCATGATTTGCTCCTGGCTTTCTGAAAATAAAGATGCTCGACTGATTCTTGTAGCTGGCGGCGGCGGACCCGCAAGAAACTATCAGAATTCATACAAAGCGGTTTCTGCAAAATTTGATGAAAACCAAAAGAAACTTTCAGCGTTTGAAGATTCAGAAAAACTCAACTATGCCTGCGACTGGATTGGCATAATGGCAACCCGGCTAAACGCTCAGCTTTTAAAGACTGTATTCGGCTCTTTGTGCAGCCAAGATGTTGTAACAGATCCTACAAAAGTCAGCGACTTTACAGGAAGAATTCTTGTTGCTTCCGGCTGGAAACCTGGATTTTCAACAGACAATGACGCTGTTCTTCTTGCAGAGAGATTTGAAGCAGACACAGTTGTAAATCTTTCAAACATCGAAAAAGTTTACACAGACGATCCGCGCAAAAATCCTGACGCAAAACCAATCGACAATATTTCTTGGAGCGACTTTAGAAAAATGGTTGGAGACGAATGGGTTCCGGGAAAAAACTGTCCGTTTGATCCAATCGCTTCAAAAAAAGCACAGGAGCTTAGCTTAAAAGTTATTTGCGCAGGCGGAAAAAACATCGGGAATATAAAAGCTGTTCTTGATGGAAAAAATTACATAGGAACAACAATTTCGTAAACATGAAAAAATTTCAATTGCCGATTTTTATATTTTGCATTTTGCTGACAGCAGTTTCGTGCGTTTCAACAAAAGGACAAAAAGAAATTTCAAGGAATCTTTCTGGTCAAGGAATAAAATCAGAAAAACAGCTTTACAATTTTTTTATGAGCGCAAATCCTTCAGCAGACAAAAAAGAAGTCGCACGGCTCGCAGCTCTTTACATTGAAGAAGCAAATGCGGAAGGAATAAACAGCGACTGCGCTTTTGTCCAGATGT
Organism: uncultured Treponema sp.; assembly: GCF_934725225.1. Lineage (NCBI taxonomy): Bacteria > Pseudomonadati > Spirochaetota > Spirochaetia > Treponematales > Treponemataceae > Treponema > uncultured Treponema sp. Next base: position 90,634 of record NZ_CAKVAM010000007.1, on the reverse strand, counting down.
GCCTCGAAACCGGCTTTTTAAGATTCGGAAATCTTGTTACGCCGCAAATGCACAATTACTGCGGACTTGGCGCAATCGATGCAGAACATCCGGGAGAAACTTTTGCAACGGAACAGCTCGGAGTAAGAGCGCACATTCAGCACCTTCACGCTTATGCGACAAAAGATATTCCGCTGAACAACGAATGTATTGATACTCGGTATAAGTATGTGAATCCGCGCGGAAAATCCCCGACAATAGAAGGGCTTGCAGGAACTTGGGCAGCAGACAAAAGCTATGCAGTAAAACTTGAGCAGCTTTTAGTTCGCCTTGAATCTTTTTAAGCACTGAATTCTCGTCCGCCAAAAATTCTTCAATGTTGTAACTTTTTGATTTTTAAACTATCATAGCAAGCATGAAAGTTATTGTTGTAGGAAACGGCGGACGAGAGCACACAATCGCATGGAAATTAGCACAAAGCAATTTTGTTGAAGAAGTAATTTGCGTTTCAGGAAACGGCGGAACAGCCTTTGAAAAAAAATGCAGAAACATTGATTTTTCAAAATGTGAATATCTTAATGGCATCACTGGAAACGACGCATACATAAAAGTTGCCAAAGAAAACAATTGCGACCTTGCCGTTATCGGGCCGGAAAATCCGCTTGCGGAAGGACTTGCAGATTTATTTTGGAACGCAGGAATTCCAACTGTAGGACCAAAGTTTCAGGCGGCGCAACTTGAAGCCAGCAAAGATCTTGCAAAAGAATTCATGCACAAATACAACGTTGCCTGCGCAAAAAGCAAAACTTTCACTTCAAAAGAAGAAGCTATTTCGTACATAAAAGAACAAGGCGCGCCGATTGTCGTAAAGGCAGACGGACTTGCAGCCGGAAAAGGCGTTGTAGTTGCAAAGACTTTGGAAGAAGCAGAAAACGCAGTTGAGCAACTTATGGACGGCTCTATCGCTGGTGAAGCCGGGAAAAAACTCGTAATCGAAGAATATCTTCGCGGAACTGAAATTTCAATTCTTGCGGCTGTAAGCGTTACAAAAGAATTTTCTGAGCAAGGAAAATCCTGCATAGTTCCATTCTTGAGCGCAAGAGACCACAAAAGGCTTTTCGACGGCGCAAAAGGTCCAAACACAGGCGGAATGGGCGCAATCGCTCCTGTTGATGACGCAACTCCTGCAATAATTTCCCAGTTTGAAAAAAATATTCTTGAGCCAACATTAAAAGGTCTTGAGGCTGAAAATTATGACTACCGAGGATTTATTTTCTTCGGACTTATGCTTACAGAAGACGGACCGAAATGCCTTGAATACAATGTGCGCCTTGGAGACCCGGAAACTCAGGCTGTACTTCCGCTCATGGACTTTGATTTTGCAAGCCTTTGCAAATCTATAACTGACGGCTCTTTAAAAGATTTCAAACTTGAATGGAAAAAAGGCTACCAAGTTGCACCAGTTGCAGTAAGCGGCGGTTATCCAAAATCCTACAAAAAAGGATACAACATAGTAATTGATGAAAAAAAAATAAACAAATCAAATGCAAAAGTTTTTATAGCCGGAGCAATGGAAAACAGAAGAATCCGAAGCCCAGAAGACACAAAACTTGTAACTAGCGGTGGACGAGTTTTAGCTTGCTCTGCTTACGGAACAACTTTTGACGAAGCCTGGAAAAACGCTTATGAAGCAATGGGCGGAATAAAATTCACCGATATGTTCTACAGAAAAGACATAGGACTTCCGGGAGCTGCTGAATCTAATTAGCTTTGATTTTTACCTACTGTCATTATCAGGCTTGACCCGATAATACTTTTCTTAAACTTTTATTCCCGCATCAAGTGCGGGAATAACAATGAAAATAGTTCTAATCAAGCTGGAAATTCAAAATGTCAATGAAGGAAAATCATTCCCAAGATTCCAACCGGAATTAAGTAGCAGGCAAACCATTCAAGCCTGCCTTTTTTTATAAGCTTCATAAGCCAAGAAAGCGCAATGTATCCGCTTGCAAAAGCCGCCGCGCAACCAGCAATGACAGGCTCTGCTCCAATTGAAGAGGAAACTTCGCCCAAATCTTTCAGTTCAAGAATAAACGCGCCCAAAATAGCCGGAATAGAAACAATAAATGAAAATTCGCCTGCAACATCTCGTTTGACTCCGCAAAAAAGAGAGCCCGCAATTGTTGAGCCGCTTCTTGAAATTCCAGGCAAAGTTCCAATTCCCTGCGCCAAGCCGATTACCAAAGACTGCTTCCAGGACGGAGATTTCAAAGAAGTTTCAGAATAAGATAAATGTTTCTTTTCAATAAGTGAAGAAAAAATCAAAAGCAAGGCTGTAACAACAAATCCAGCGCAAACAAGTTTTACAGAAATCTCAGAAATGACTTTTGAAGAAAAAATTCCAAGCACACCGGTAACAAAAGTAGCAAGAATAATAGCAACAATGTATTTTGTGTCTTCGTCTTTTTTTTCAATCTGGACGGCGGAAGGATTTTTTACAGGAACAAAAATTCTTGCAAAACTGCAAATCAGCTCCCATATTTTTTTCCTAAAATACAAAACAACGGCAAGCAAAGTTGCAACATGAAGAAATACATCAAACAAAAGAGGCACTTCTTCAAGCCCAAATAAATTCTGCGCAACAATCAAATGTCCAGAAGAAGAAATCGGCAGAAACTCAGCAATGCCCTGAAGAACTCCCAAAACAATTCCTTGAAAAATTGACAATTTAAATCTCCAAAAATAAATTTTTGATACTCCAGCATTTTAGTTCATCTTGATTTTTCTGTCTATAAAAAACAGCTTTTACTTTCCGCCATTTTCTTAGATTGAACACAGCGCGAAGTTTCATGTATAATTAAAAAAATGAACATAATGATAATCGGCGCAGGCTTTACTGGAGTTCAGCTGGCAAAACGCCTTATAAACGAAGGCAACATTGTAAAAATAATCGAAAGCAACGAAGACATTGTTGAGCACGTAAGCAATCGTCTTGACTGCGAAGTTATAAATGCAGACGGAAACAACCTTCAAGTTTTGGAAGAACTTGAAATCGGTAAAATGGATGCGCTTGTAACTTTGACTGACAGCGATGAAATCAACATGATTACCTGCTCTCTTGTGGACGCAGTTTATCCAGACGTGTTGAAAATTGCGCGTGTAAGAAACTACGCCTACTATGCAAACACAAACACAACAGCGCGCCAGCATGCGGAAACTTTCAAGGGAAATCATCGTCCGCTTTATGGAATTGATTACATGATTCATCCCGATGTAGAAGCGGCGCAGGCAATTGTAAAAGCTGTTGAGCACGGGGCAATAAGCGACATAGTTGATTTTGGCGAAAACGGTGATTTTGAAATCATTGCTCTTCAAATTGAAAAAGGAAGCAAACTCGATGGAGCCGCATTAAAAAACATCCGCTCGCTTACAGACAAAAAATTTCTTATAGTTTATCAGGAAACAAAAGAAAAAGATTCAGACAACATGATTTCAGCCTTGCCATCCGGCGAAACGATTTTAAATGCAGGAGACAGAATCGGAATCATAATTGAAAAAGAAAACATTCCGTTCATACTTGAGCTTTGCGGAATCAAGACAGACACAATAAAAAAAATCGCATTAGTTGGAATCGGAAGAATCGGAACAATCGTAGCAGACAAAATTATTGAAAAAGACAAAGTTTCGTTTTTAAGAAAAATTTTCAGCGGAACAAAAAATATTTCTCAGACATTCACAATCATAGACAGCGACAAAAATCTTTGCAAGGAAGCTGAAAAAAAATTTCCGCAGGCGCAGATTTTCAACGCAGACATCACAGACGATGTTTTTATAGAAGAAGAAGGAATTCAAAAGTACAACCTTGTAATTTGCGCCACGCACAATCACGAGCTGAACATGGTTGTTTCCGCTTACCTTGAATCTCTTGGCGTGGAAAAAACAATCGCGCTCGTTGCCCAGTCTCAGTTCGGAAACATTGCAAGAAAGCTTGGAATCGATGTCGCAATTCCTATGAGAGACACTTTGGTTGATTCAATCATAAGCCATCTGCACGGAAAATCAGTAACTGGAATTCATACAGTTTCAAACGGCGCATTTGAAATCGTGGAATGCGATTTGCCTTCATCAAGCAAATTTATAGGCAAGCAGCTGAAAGACATTGCAAGTCCAGGCGAATATCTGATTCTTCTTGTAAAAAAAATTGGAAGTGAAAAATTTGAACTTCCGCAGGGAAACACGACATTTTCCGTGGGCGACCATCTGGTTATAATAGAAAAAACTGGAGACAAAAAAATTCTGGAAAAATTCAGCAAATAGGAACTTTCAATGACATTTACAGTTTGCAGAATAATTTTTTTTATAATTTCAATAATCGGACTTTCATTTTCAATTCCAATCGCAACGGCAATTTTCTGCCATGAATATTTTGTACTTCCATCTTTTTTAATTCCAATGGTTGCAAGCTTGATTCTAGGTTTAATGACGATATTTTTTTTCCGCAACAAAAAATCAAGGCTTACGATAAGATCAAGTTTTGCAGCTGTCGCTCTCGCCTGGATTTCCGCAAGCGTATTCGGAGCAATTCCGCTTTACTTTAGCAAGGCAATTCCAAATTTTACGGATGCGTTTTTTGAAAGCGTAAGCGGATTCACAACAACAGGCGCAACGATTCTTTCTGAAATTGAAAAACTTCCGCGCAGCATAAATTTATGGAGATGCCTTTCGCACTGGATTGGCGGAATGGGAATTGTGGCACTTACGGTTGCGCTTATGCCAGTTCTTGGAGTCGGCGGATTTCAGCTTATAAAGGCGGAAACTACAGGCCCTGAAAAAGGAAAGTTCACGCCTAAAATAACAACCACCGCAAAAATTCTTTGGTTCATTTACCTTGGAATGACGCTTGTTCAAACTGCTCTTTTAAAAATTGCGGGAATGGATTTTATAGACGCGCTTTGCCACGCATTTTCAACTTTGGGAACAGGCGGATTTTCTACAAGAAATGCAAGCATCGGCGCATACAATTCCGCTTCAATCGAATGGATTTGCTTTGCGTTTATGTTTTTAGCAGGAATAAATTTTTCACTTTATTATTATTTTTTCATACGGAATTTCAGCGAAATAAAATGCAACTCGGAGCTAAAAGCGTACATCTGGATAAACGTCATTTCAATCGCCGCAATCGCAATTGTTCAGTCTTCTTCTTACGGCGGATTTTTTAAGTCGCTCAGATTTTCTGCATTTCAAACAGCAAGCATTTTAACCACAACAGGCTTTTCCACAGCCGACTACACAAAATGGAAAAGTGCAAGCCAAATTGTAATTTTGATGCTTTTGTTCATAGGCGGAATGTCCGGTTCAACTTCCGGCGGAGTAAAAGTCATAAGATGGGTTGTTCTTTACAAGCAGTTCAAAAATGAAATACTAAAAATGATTCATCCGCACGGAGTTTTTTCAATCAGGCTGAATCAGCAGGCAAGAAGAAAAGATGTTGTTTTTTCAGTTTCGGCTTTTTTCTTTTTGTATTTTTCTTTTGCGATTTTAACAGCTTTCTTTACATCACTCTTTGGACTTGATATGCAAACTGCTTTTACCGGAGCTGTAACAATGGTCGGAAACTGCGGACCTGCATTTGGAGCGTTAGGACCAAGCAACAATTGCGGCTGGCTCGCTGCCCCTGTAAAATGGTGGTACAGTTTTGCAATGATTGCCGGCCGTCTGGAACTTTTTACGCTCTTTATTTTTCTTACACCAGCTTACTGGAAAAAATAAAGACCGCAACTTGGTCGGCGTTCGTTTCGGTACTCGGTTCATGTTTTACATAAAAAAATAAAGACCACACTTCATTTTAAGTGCGGTCTTGTACTTTAGCCAACTCCCGGACTTGAACCGAGTACCTGCTCGTTACGAGGGAGCTGCTCTACCAGGTGAGCTAAGTTGGCAAGTGAAAGAATGTTAGCAAAAATGAATAAATCAGTCAACAGAAAATCCGTAGCCCGGCAAAGCGAGCCACGGATATTTTTTATTAGAGCGGAATATTTCCGTGTTTTTTTGCAGGAACTGAATGCTGTGTTTTTTGAGCAAGGAATTCAAGGCTGCGGGCAACACGTTGTCTTGTTTCTTCAGGATTTATAATTTCGCTGATGTAATCACGCTGAGCCGCAATTGTCGGAGTCATAATTGTATCTTTGTACTCCTGAGACTTCTGGGCAACAAGAGCAGCCTGAGCAGGGTCTTTCATTTCCTTTGCATAAAGAATTCCAAGAGCGCCTTCCGCACCCATAACTGCAATTTCAGCCTTTGGCCAAGCATAAACAAAGTCCGCGCCAAGATGTTTTGAGCACATCGCAATGTAAGCTCCGCCGTAAGCCTTGCGTGTAATAACTGTAACTTTTGGAACAGTCGCTTCGCTGTATGCGTAAATCACTTTTGCACCATGGCGGATAATTCCCTTTTGTTCTTCATCAGGACCAGGTAAGAATCCCGGAACATCAACAAAAGTAACAAGCGGAACATTATAGGCATCGCAGTAACGAACAAAGCGCGCAATCTTGTCGGAAGCATCACAGTTCAAAAGTCCGCCCCAGACAGCCGGATTGTTCGCAACAACGCCAACAGATTTTCCTTCAATCTTTGCAAAGCCGACAACTGCCATCTGAGCAAATTCTTTCATCACTTCAAAGAAACTGTCATCGTCAACAACGCAGTCAATTACATTGCGGATGTCATAGCCTTTTTTGCTTTCTTCTGGAAGAACTTCCGCAATTTTCTTTGCCTTTTTCTTTTCGTCAAACTTGAATTTGGCTTCAGCGACAATTTCCTCGCCGTAATAATGCGGAATGTAGTCCAAAAGTTTTCTTACAGCTTCATAGCATTCAGGTTCTGAAGAAGCCCTAAAATGAGCAACGCCGCTTTTCTGCGCATGAATGGAAGCGCCACCCAAATCTTCCGCGGAAATATCGAGCGAAAGAACGCTTTTTACAACTTTTGGTCCGGTGATAAACATCTGACTGATTGTGTCAACTGCAAAAATAAAATCAGTAATTCCCGGCGAATAAACCGCACCACCAGCGCAAGGTCCTACAATAATTGAAATCTGCGGAACAGTTCCAGACGCGCGCACATTCTGATAAAAAAGCTCGCCGTAACCGCAAAGAGCATCAACGCCTTCCTGAATACGCGCTCCGCCTGAATCGTTAAGACCAATAACCGGGCATTTTGCCATAATCGCCTTGTCGATAAGCTCCGCGATTTTCTGTCCGTGAACTTTTCCAAGAGAGCCGCCCTGAACTGTAAAATCCTGAGCGTAAATGGCAACTTTTTTTCCGTTGATTTTTCCAAAGCCAGTAATTACGCCGTCATAAGGAATTTCCTTTTTGTCCATTCCAAAGCTTGTGCAAGTATGACGCGCAGCTGAATAAATTTCATAAAATGAGTCTTTGTCGCAAAGATTGTTGATTCTTTCAATAGCGTGAAATTTTCCCTTTGCGTGCTGTTTTTCAAGATTATAATTAGAAGCCATATTTCCTCCAAAAAACAAAACGATTCTTTATTTGCAAGCCAGTTACAAATAGCAAACTTTTGCAACCGGCTTCTTATAATATCGTGAAAATTTTCTAAAGTCAATATGACAAAAAACGTAAAACTGTCATTTCATTTGCTGACAGGCTTCAAAAACACAAGGCTCTGCTCTTCCACATATTTTTCAGCATCTTTGATTTCTTGGTCGGAAGGAATAAAATCGTACTTTTGGCGCAAAACGGAAGCGCAGGCAAAAACATCGCCGCCGCAGTTTTCCATTGCAAAAGAATATTCCGCCTTTATCTCGCTGAATTTTAAAAAGCGGCTTTCAATTTCAGTTTGAATATCAAAAATAATCCAGCGGTCTTTTTTAAATTCCAAGGAAACTTTTTCCTTTTGAAGCGAAACGCAAAGGCTGTCTTCTCCAAGCGAATCAAAAATAAAAAATTCAACGTGATATTCTTTTTTTTCGCCGGGGAAAATTTTCTGTCCATTTTCTTCCGTAATAGCAGCTGGATTTTCTTTTCTGCGCTGCCCCTTAAAAAAAGTTCTGCAAGGATTTCCGTCAACCGTAAAATTGGAAATTCCGTAAATATTGTGGTTAAGCTGATTTTTTACAAGCCAGACAGAAGGCGGAACAAGGTCGTTGCCCGCGTTGTACATCGAGCTTGTTTTTCCTGTAACAAAAATATTTGCAAGTCGGTCTACTCTTCCGCCAAGAGATTTTGCGGAACTTGCCCGGGCAGAATCTATGTCCAGCAAATTCACCGCGCTGTAGTACATTTCCAAAGTTTGAAGCGAAGTAAGCCCTTTTGTCGTCCGCTTTTCCAAAAAAGTCCTGTAAAGCGAAACAAAAACCGCAATTGCAAAAACAAAAACCGCAACGCAAATTTTTATCGCCGTGGATTTTGCCCTAAGCCACCTTTTTAAACGAACTTTTTTTTCTTGATGCAAAAGAAATTTTTGAGATTCAGCATTGAATTTTTCCAAATCCGAAGAAGAAGGCTCTTTTAATTCAAGTGTGGAAACTTCTTCTTTAGGGAACGCGCAATTTTTGCCTGCAAAAGCGTTTTCAGTGAACAGAAGAATTTTTTCATCAACTCCAAAAAACGCATAGCGCAACGGACAATAATTCAAATCCCGGATGTCAGTTTCCCTTGCAGAAGAAGATTTTTCAGCAAACGGAACTTTTCCGCAAATAGCCTTGTAAACAATTGCCGCCTGCAAAAAATGAACCGCAGCTTTTCCAGAAAACACAGGATTCAAATAGCTTCCATATAATTCCAAAAAATTTTCCTCTCCAAGCGAAGACAAAGAAATTTCAAGCAGATTCTTGGGCAAAAATAAAACTTTAGAAAAATCCTTGGAAACAATAATTCCTCCTGCGCCAACTAAAGAAAGAACTACTTTGCTTTCATCCAAAGCATCAAGCGCATTGCAGACAAGTGAACAGGCTTTTATGGAATCTTTTTTCTGCAAGGATTCAAAGCATTCACTAAGCGCAAGACCGTCAAAGCAAGAGCCTTCAAGAAAAACAGTTTCATCTTTGCCTTGTGCAAATTCTTTTAAATCCTCAGAAGAAACTGTGCCGTCAAAGTTCCATAAAGAAAAATTCCAAGCTCCGTCATTTAGCTCAGCAAGCAGTCCGTTTTCTCTGATTTTTCCGGCAAATCCGGCTTTTACAAAAACATTGCTAGCCATCCGGCTGTCTAAAAAAATCTTTCCTTTGTAAAGAAAAACTGTTTTGGAACTCATTGACGCTTTCCATCTGAACTGTACAAATATTTAAAGTAGTCCATTTTTGTGCTGTACGTAACATCAAAATTGCCCATTGTATTTTTGTACGACTCAAGACTTTTCCAGAACTCATAGAACTTAGGATCGCGCGTGTAAGACTGAGTGTAAATTGCCGCAGCTTCCGCATCCGCCTTTCCTTTAGTTTCCTCGCTTTTTCTGTAGGCTTCTGATTCGATTGTGCGCTTTTCGTTTTCAAGTTTTCCAAGCCATTCGGACTTTTTTCCTTCGCCAAGAGAACGGTACGCCTGAGCCACCTGGTTGCGCTCCTTAATCATTCTGTTGTAAACGCTTTCTGTAAGCTCATCCGAATATTTTATCTGGCGCGGAACAATGTCAATCAGCTCAATTCCGTATTCGCCCACCATTTTTCTTGCGTCGTCAGCCATTTCCTGGCAAAGCGCGCTTCTTCCCTTGGAAACACTCTCGTTGTTTGAATTCACATTTACCAAAGCCTCAATTTCCGCGCTGTCCTCGCCTTCGATTCCTGCAAGCTGATTTGAATCCGCAATGTCCTTTTCCTCATTTATAAGATTGCTGCTTCTTACAATTTCGCTAAGCCGGTTGCGCGTGATAATCGTCCTAGTTGAAGAATCAATCACATCGCTAAGCTTGTTGTACGCCGCATCCAAAGTCTTGAACGACTGATAAAACAACGCAGGATCTGAAATTTTCCAGCGGCTTGTAGTGTCCACAATTATAAACTGATTTTCCTTTGTGGGAATGCGGGCCTGATCTCCTTCAAGCGAAAGAATTTTTGCAGGATAAAAAGTGACGACATCAAGAAACGGAACTTTAAAATAAAGCCCTGTGGAAGTGCATGACTTTACAATCTGACCGAATCTCGTAACAACAGCCTGATCGCCTTCATTCACAATATAAAAAGGACCTGCCGCAAGCAAAATCACAATGACGGCAACAAAAGCCACAAGCCTAAGATAAAATTTATTCTGCTTTGCCATTTTTTCCTCCAAGATTCTTAAACGGAAGCACATTGTCAAGACCGCTGTCTATTAAAGCCGGATTCTTGTCTGCGCCGGAAGCAAAAATTTCTTCCATAGTTTCAAGATAAAGACGTTCCCGGGTAACAGCAGGAGCTTTTCTGTATTCTTCATAAACTGAATTGAACCTTGCCACATCGCCCTTTGCCTTGTTAACACGCTCAGCCGCATAGCCTTCCGCCACTTGAATTTTCCGGTCAGCCTCGCCTTTTGCCTTTGGAATTTCTGAATTGTAGCTTTCTTTTCCTTCATTTATAAAGCGATTCATGTCCTGAATAGCCTTGTTCACGTCCTCAAACGCATCCTGAACTCCTTCCGGCGGAACAATATTCTGAAGCTTAACCGCAAAAACGTTTATTCCAAGTCCCAGCTGCGAAAACTGCTCGTTCATCATGGAAACCGCAAGATTTTCAATGTTGCTTCGCTCGCTGCTCATAACATCCAAAATCGCACGGTCGCCAACCAAAGTATTTATTACAGAACGGCTAATGTCGCGGATTGTCTGATCTTTTTCCTGAACTGTAAAAAGCCAAGCGCGCGGATCAACAATTCTATACTGAATAATCCATTCAACATCCACGATATTCAAATCGCCGGTCAGCATAGTTGATTCACGCGTAATATTGTTCTGATACTGATTCATAGAGCCGCTTTTTGTGGTTTTAAATCCGAACTGCTCCGTCTGGACGACTTTATTTCCCGGAACAATAAATTTCTTATCTATAAGCGGAATTTTATACTGAAGCCCCGGTCCCAAAGTGGCATAATATCTTCCAAATCGAGTGATTACAGCCTGCTCCGCCTGATCAACAACAAAAAGACTAGAGCCAGCCGCCGCAAGCAAGACAACGCCAATAATAGCCGCCACAACATAAGATGGCTTTTTAAAAAAGTTCCTGATTTTTACTTCCAAATCTGACATAACTAATAAATTAATGCAAATCCGCTTAAAAAACAACGGTATCTAGCAGCAAATCTTTTATATTTACCGCGTTGACTTTGATTTTTTCATCCTTGGCATAAACCTTTAATGGAAAATTCTCACGGCTGTTGCATATAATATATGAAGAAAGAGGCTCTAGCTCCGCAGGAATTTTTGGAATTGAAAGCACTCGCTCATAGAACTTTTTTATTCCGGCGGCATCATCAGACTTTGGATTTTCTGTAAGCTTGGATTCTATCAAACGGCAGCCTGCGCCAATCTCAAGAAAATCAATTTCTGTCTGAGAAACATCACGGTAATAATAAAGCTGCTTTTTGCTTCCATTCAGCTTGTTGTTTTTCCTTAATTCAGCAAAAACCGCAGTTTCAAAAATACTTCCTGCAAAAGGAGAAGTTTTCAATTTGTCTTTTTCAATTCCCAAAAGCCAGCACAAAAGCCCGGTGTCATTAAAATAAACTTTTGGAGTTTTTACAATTCGTTTTCCAACATTGCCAAACCACGGCTGCAAAAATGTAATTTGCCCTGAAGTTTCAAGTACGCTAAGCCATGAAGCAACCGTTTTTGAACTTATGCCAAGTGAATTCCCTATTTCAGCCATATCCAGCATTTGAGCATTCCGAATTGCAAGCAGACGAATAAACTGTTCAAAAGTCCGCAAATTTGAAACATTGACAAGCTGGCGCACATCGCGCTCAAGGTAAGTCGCAAGATAACTTGAAAAAAACATATCAAGCGGAAAATCCGGTTCACGTGTAAGTTCTGGAAATCCACCGCGGAAAATAAAAGTTTCAAAACTAGCCGGATTTTCATCCGAAAAACACGGAGCATTTTTGTATTCCGCCCAAGAAAGACCTTCAAGTTCCATTACACAAGTTCTTCCAGCAAGACTTTCTGAAATATTTTTCATCAGTTCGAACTTTTGGCTTCCAGTAAGAACAAGCTGTCCCATATTATGCCGCTCGCTATCAAGCCGTTCCTTCAAAAACCTGAAAAGTTTAGGCGCATACTGAACTTCATCAACAATAAGAGGACTTTTGTATTTTTCAAAAAAAATTTCAGGAGTTTCATCTGCAAGAGCCGCAATGCTCGGCAAATCAAGAGAAACATAATTGTATTCCGGCAGCAGAGAACGCAAAAGTGTTATTTTTCCTGTCTGACGAGCACCAGTTAAAGTTACACACGGAAAATACTCCAATGCTTTTTTTACTTGAATTCCAAATTTTCTGTCAATCATACTTCGGATATTATGGAATTCAATTCCCGATTTGTCAATAAAACAGTTCCTGAATTTTCGGTTTCTCTCTAATAACTTAAATCTGCAACCTACTCTTCCCTGTACACGTCAAGCCTCCTGCTGTGTCCTTGCAACCCCCTCTGCCTAACGCTGGGCAGACCCCTTGACGTGTGCATGTCAGCACCCCTTGCAAAGAATTTTAGGCAGGCTGTCTGAAAAAACAGCAAAAATCATGCAATTTCTGCCTGAAACAGAGTCCAAAACCTCCTCCTCCCCAAGATTTAAACATAAGGAGGCTAAGAGATGAAAAAGACTCTTATCGCGGTCGCAGCGGCTGCCGCACTTACAGCAACTTCTGCTTTCGCAGAAATCACATTCGGAGCATGGCTTCGCAGCATCACAGGCGTAGCGTCTAACGGCGAGGACATTCTTACTGGAACTTCCAACTCTTGGGGCGGAATGAGACCTTCAAGATTGAACGTTGCAGGCACATCGGAAGACGGAAACGTTGGATTCAAGCTTGATATGTACTACAACACTGGAGACAACATTCAGGTTGGCGACAATGCATACATTTGGGTAAAGCCTGCCAGCTCAGTTCAGATTGCTCTTGGTAAATTCGATGGCGGCGAAACAGGACTCCGCGGCGACTTCTGCTACGGCTCATGGAACTGGCTCAGACCGGGCAACTGGATTGCAGATGGCGAAGGACTTACTTTCAACGGAAGCCACACAAACGGTCTTATGGCAAAAATCACTCCTGTTGACGGTCTTGTAGCAGTAATCCAGCTTCCTGTATACAATGCTAAGTGGGGTGGAAACAACGATTCTTATGTTGCTAAAACAGCCACAGAAGATGCAAAAAATACTATTGAAGACACATTCAAGAACGGTATGTATGCGGCGGCTTACACAATCGAAGGTCTTGGTACTCTCAAGGCTGGATATTTCGGAAGCTATGCTGAGAAAAACAAGAAAGACACAAAGAAAGTTTATGATCCTTCAAAATTGAGCGGAACTTATGATTCATGGGAAAAAGCTCTTGAAGCAATGGAAAAAGAAGTATCTGCCGAAGTTACAAAAGACAGCAAGCAGATTGGAACAGTAAACGTTGCATTCGACTTCAACGCAGTTGAGAATCTCTTTGTAACTGTAGGCGCAAGATTCGGAATCGCAGACAAGGAATTCAACACCGACAACGAAAAGATGAAGTTCACAGCTGGCGCTTCTTACCAGGTTTCTGACGCTATGAAGGTCTCTGTTTCTGGTGGATATGTTCAGTATCAGGACAAATGTGTTGGAAAAGCTGGTGATCAGAAAGACAACGCATTCGGAATCGGTGCTGGTGTTGACTATGTAATCATGGACGGTCTTAACGCAGCAGCAGATGTTCGCTACAAGAACATTGGATACGGAAAAGACAAGGATGACGGAGCAATCAGCTTCCTTGTTGGAGTTACAAAGAACGTATCAAGCAACGGCTACATCGGAATTGGCTTCCAGGGCGCAACAAACGGCTGCGGACTTGCAGGAATCTCTGCTAACGCAGGCGATGACTTCGTATGGGCAATCCCTGTAGCATTGCAGGTTGGTTTCTAGTCAATCGCGCATAGCGCAAATGCTGGCGAGTTTGCCTTGCAAACTCGGTCGAATCTGACAGTTTTGTTAGCAAGACTGTCGGGGCAATCACACGTGTACGGCGCACTAGATGTGCTGGACAAGCAGAAAGCCTCCCTTATGGGAGGCTTTTTTTGTGTGTTTAAGACAAAACTCTGTGAAATCAACAAGTTTTTGCAACAGAATGCAAAAACTTGTTGATTTTTACGCTTTCTTGCATTAAAGTGAAATTACTATGGAAGAACTGCCTGATATACAGAGAGAGAGCTTCTTAGACCGCCTTCGAACCTTTAAGGATAAGCAGCTCATAAAAGTTGTTACAGGAATAAGAAGATGCGGAAAATCCACACTGCTTGCCCAGTGGCAGAGAATCCTGCTCAAGGAAGGCGCAGAGGAAAATCAGATTGTCTCAATCAATTTTGAAGACTATGAATTTAAAAATCTTTGCAACAATGACTCGTTCTACGCCTATGTAAAGGAACGTCTGATTCCCGGCAGGCGAATGTATCTTTTCTTTGACGAAATTCAGCGCGTGCCGCAGTTTGAGGAAGTTGTAGATAGTTTTTTCATAAATCCTCTTTTGGACATATACATCACAGGCTCCAATTCAGGCATTCTGTCCAGCGAGCTTGCAACCTATCTTTCCGGCCGCTATGTGGAAATAAAAATGCAGCCTCTTTCATTTAAGGAATTTGTGCATGCCAAAAAACTTGAGCAGAATCTTCCAAATGCCTACAGGCAGTATCTGGAAAACAGCTCTTTTCCTTATTCGCTCTGTATTGAGAGGGCTGGCATAAATGACTACTTGGAAAGCCTATACAATACAATTCTTGTGAAAGACATTATCTCAAGAAAAAAAATCACGGATGTCTTCCAGCTCCAAAGCGTTGCTGAGTTTGTCTTTGACAATATCGGTCTCGAAGTTTCCAGCAAGAAAATCGCAGACACAATGACAAGCAGCGGCCGCAAGACTGACTCGCGCATGGTTGAAAACTATCTTTCGTCCCTCGTGGAAACATATATCGTCTATAAGGTCAAACGCTATAATATCAAGGGAAAAGAATACTTGAAATCACTTGAAAAATATTATGTGGCGGATATTGCCCTGCGTTCAGCCTTGATAGGAAAAAAGTCAATGGACGCCGGTCATATTCTGGAAAATATAGTTTATCTTGAGCTTGTCCGCCGCCGCTACAATGTATATGTAGGAAAAATTGACGAGGCGGAAGTTGATTTTGTAGCCCAGTCGCAGGACGGAAACACATATATTCAGGTAGCTGCCACTGTCCGCGATGAGCAGACTTTGGAAAGGGAGCTGCGTCCGCTGAAGGCAATAAAAGATAATTATCCTAAAATGATTTTAACTTTGGATGACGATCCGCAAGGTGATTATGACGGAATTATCCGTAAAAATGCATTGGAATGGTTAATGGAAGATTTATAATAAAAGTATTGCAAACTGCATTTTCTGCAGGATAATGACCAAGCATAAGGAATGGCTTTTTGCATTCTTTTTCCGCAAGAAGAGTAGAAGTTTCAGCAGTTTGTCTTTATTGGCGAGAAGGAGATGTTCAGATTATACCCTATGGACTTTGCAATTTTAATCAATGTGTCTATTGTCGGGTTTCCGTCCGGAGACAGGGCTTTGTAAAGTCCACTGCGGGAAATTCCTGTTTCCTTTGCGGTCTTGGACATTCCTTTTGCCCTTGCGACTGTCTTTATTGCTTCGATTAGCTCTTCCGGCGTGCCTTCTTTTGCCACATAGTCAAGGTAGCCTTTCTGAAGCTTCTCTGTGTCCAGAAACTCAGCCGCATTGTAAGCTGTAAGCTTTATTTTTTCCATAATTCAGACCTCCTTTGCCAATTCCTTAGCCTTCTGTATATCAGTTTCTTGTGTGGATTTGTTTCCGCCTGCCAAAAGGATAATAATTTCCTTGTCCTTGTTTGTAAAATAAACTCTATATCCTTTTCCTGTGTCAATTCGCAATTCAAAAACTTTTTCACCAACGCTTTTAGAATCGCCGAAGTTGCCGTTTTTAAGACGTTCTATTCTTAAGATGATTGCATATTTTGCCGTGCTGTCGCGCAGCTTCTTGAACCATTTTAAGTAGTTTTCCGTTTTAAAAATTTGATACATATTTTTAATGTACACTATAATAAACACATGGTCAATATTAAAACAAGGAAGCGTCTGTTTAATAAAGCTGAAACAAATTATCAATTGGCTTTTTTTAAACATCGTAGACCAAGCCGGACAATGACTGGGAGCATTGTATTCTTGTATTTTCATTTAAACACAAAAAAGCCTCCCTTTTGGGAGGCTTTTTGCCTTGTCCAGCACATCCACTGTGCCGGACACTCGCATTGCGTGTGATTGCCCCGACAGTTTTGCCGTGCAAAACTGCCAGATTCGACCGAGTTTGCAAGGCAAACTCGCCAGCATTCGCGCTATGCGCGATTGCCTAGAACCAAACGCTTACAGATACTGGGATTGCCCAAACAAATGCGTCTGAATCACCATTAGCTTCGCCAGCTGTATAAGACTGACCTGCAACAATTCCTGAACCGTCATTTGTTACAAGACCGCATCCGTTTGTTGCACCCTGGAATCCAATTCCGAGAGAGCCGTTGCTTGATACAGACTTGTTAACTCCAACGAGGAAGCTGATAGCACCGTCATCGCCATTCTTTCCGTATTTGTTGCTCATATAGCGAACATCTGCAACTGCGTTGAGTCCGTCCATTACAGCGAAGTCTACACCTGCTCCTACAAAGAAGAGGCTGTCGTCATCAGCATTGAACTTGTCCTGATACTGAACATATCCACCATCTGCAGAGAACTTCATCTGCTCAGAAACCTGATAAGAAGCGCCAGCTGTGAATGCCATCTTAAGGTAGTCAGGTGCGAGATCTTTATCTGCGATACCGAAGCGTGCGCCAACTGTTACATAAAGGTTTTCAACTGATGTAAGGTCGAATGCAACACCGATTTTTCCTGTTGTCTTGTCTTCATCTTTCTTGCCAGCAGCATTAGGAGTTGTATCATGACGTACAACATCACCATCATCATCGATGTACCAATCTCCAAGTTTGTCGTCTTTCTGAGTATAGCTGTAGTCACCGATGAACTGAGCCTTGAGCTTACCAACGCCCTCGATTGCATATCCGAAGCCAGCCTGAATATTGCGGTAAACTTCCTCTGCGCTTGCATAGCTAGAAGACATTGGAATAACTGCGAATGCGTGGAGTCCTTCCATTGGATCAGCCTCTAACATAAGACCGTTCTTTGAAACTCCGTCAAATGTAAGTCCTTCGCCGTCGAATGCCCAGTTGAAAGGTCTGAGCCAGTTCCATGAGCCGTAGCAGAAGTCGCCGCGGAGTCCATTTGTAGGTGAGTCAAACTTACCTACAGAGATTTTTACAGTGTCAACAGGCTTAACCCAAAGGTATGCGTCGTCGCCCTGTCCGAGTCCGCTCTCGAAGTCGTTGTAAACGCCCATTACGAATCCGGCCTTTCCGTCCTCGGAAGTTCCGTTGATGTTGATGCGGGCTGTACGTGCGCCCCATCCCCATGAGTTCTCAACGCCGGCGATGATGTCCTCGCCTGTTGAAGCTACTGGCGAAGCAAGAACACGAAGCCATGCTCCGAATGTGATTTCTGCGAAAGCAGAAGTTGCTGTAAGTGCGGCAGCCGCTGCGACCGCGATAAGAGTCTTTTTCATCTCTTAGCCTCCTTATTTTTTGCGATACCATACGATATCATATCGTTATTCTACCCCAAGACAATCTATAAGTCAACAAAAAAAAATAAAATTTTTGTAACCTTTAGAAGTGCCTACGGTTTGTAGAAGCAACGCTATATTTTCGGCAAATTCCGCGGAATTCTTTAGTGGAATCTACGCTTCGCTGGCAAGCTTTTTCACCTGTTCCAGCGAAAGGCCAGTGCACCTTGCAACCACTTCCGGCGCAATCTTTTCCGCAAGCATATTTTTTGCAGTCTCCTCAACTTTTTCAGCTGCCTGTTCTTCTGCTATGGCAGCAGTTTTTTCTTCCACCATTTTTTCGGCCATTTCTGTTGCCATAGACTTTGCCATTTCCTTGGCTTCTTTTTCCATATCTTTTCTTATGACATTAACTCTATCTTCCGCAATTTCATTTGCCATTTCTTTAGCTTCTTTTTCTATATCTGCCCTCATAGCATTAACTCTGTCTTCAAACATTTCTTTTGCTAAATCTTTAGCCATTTCTTTTGCAAGCTGTTCGGATTTTTCTTTTACTTGGATTCGCATTTCCTGTTCCCACGTCATAAACTTATGCCTCCATTGCGCATTTGCCTTGGCGTACCTCACTTTCTGCTCAAGCTGGTCTGTAAAGTCCGAGGCCGCGTTCAGTCCGTTAAGGAATTTAAAGAATTCCCTTAGGCTTTCCGTGGGCATTTTATCATATTTTGAAGCATTGAAGAAGACTTTGTGAGTTCCGTCGTTAAATAAAATGTCAGAATTCTGCTTGCAAACCTGATGAAAATCATACACAGGCAGTCCGTTTCCAAAAGCGTCTTCCATGCACAGAAAAATCACGTAGCTTTCATTAAGCTCGCTGTAATCCGCGCCGGAAACAAGGCTGTCAACGTCCATAAGCCCTTGGTAGTACCTTGCGCGCTTGGCAAGATTTGTTCTGTTTGTAGTCTGAATTTCAATATCAAAGCAGCGGCCGGTTCCGTCCTTTACATAGACATCAAACCGGATTCCCTTTGAATCGTAGTCAACTTTAAAGCTTCTTTCAGCCACAGGAATTTCAATCCGCTCAATTTTTATGTTGAGCAAAAGTTCCAGAAGCTCCTTGCACAAGTCAGGGTTTGCCGTCATAACTTTGCAAAAGATAAAGTTGTCTGCCAGTGTCGCTTGCTCCCATTTTTCCGCGGGAGTCAGTTCATGCATTTCTTTCATAAATCCTCCGCATATTTATTGCAGAAAATTATCAAAAAATGCACGTTTTCAGCTGAAAAGAATCAGTTTTTTAGCAAGGCAAGAATTATTGTTGAACAGGCGAGCAATGTCAGGAACACAGTATAAACTGCGCTAAACCATTTTTTCTTGCCTTTGTTGACAATCAGCATTACAAATCCAAGCAAAGTTGCAATGCAAGTAAGAAGACAGAGATTTACGGTGGCAATTAGATTTTTAGAAATGGTTTCTCTTGCAAATGCCTGAATGTTCACGCTTACAAGTGTAAAAATTGAAACAAAAACGCCCATTATTGTAAGAACATTTCCGTAAATCTTTTCTTTTAAAGATTCAAGGTCTTCTTTTGCGTCTTTGTATTCTTTCATAAGTTTGTCGTATTCAGGCTGATATTTTCCAACTCCTACAAAATCCTTTTCGTTTCTGAATGAAGCGTTGTGCTGCTTATCATAAGTCTGCTCTGGAATTTCACTTAGCTCCTCAAAGGCAATCTGAGCAATTCCGAATCCTTTTGCAATCGTAAGAACAGAGTCAGAAATATTTTGAACGCGCAAAAAGCAGAATGTTCTGTGTCCCGGAATATACTGCGGACCGTCAACTTTAAGTCCCATTCTCATAACTGAATTTCTTTCAATAATCCGAGCAGTAAGCTGAGGCGGAAGTTCTATTTCTTCATTTGTCTTTATGTAAACCACATCTCCAGGTTTCATTTCAAAAGACAAAACGCTGTTTTTTTGAGAGTCATATATGCAATCAACAGAAAGTTCGTAAGCAATTCCTTTTAGATTTTCTTCTTTATAGCCTGAAACAATAAGTTTTCCCTGCGAAACCAGTTTTTTTATATTTTTGTCAACTAAAAGCATAAAAACCTCTTTGATATGGATTCAAGTATATTCCCTATCGTTTTTATTTTCAACAGTTACGCGTTCTTTCAGTTTTTTAGTTTCCGATTTTCCATCTGTTGCCTTCGCGGACAAAGCGTTTGGCGTTCACTTCGATTATGCGGCCGTCTTCGCCAAGCATTTTTACCATGGAAGTTATTGGATTCACTTCGATTACGCGGAAATTTGTGTCGTCGTAAAAAAGCCTTATGCCTTCGTTCGGGAGTTTTTTGCGCGCTTCGGAATACCAGTCGTACTCATAGCTTAGGCAACACAAAAGGCGTCCGCACTGTCCGCTGATTTTCATGGAATTCAGGCTTAAGTTTTGTTCCTTTGCCATTTTTATGCTTACTGGCCGGAGTTTATCGCTTATGCTGTTGCAGCAGTAAGGTCGTCCGCACACGCCAAGTCCTCCAGTAATCCGGCATTCGTCGCGCACTCCAATCTGGCGCAGTTCAATTCGCATTTTAAAGATTGAAACAAGGTCTTTTACAAGCTCGCGGAAGTCAACCCGGTTGTCGCTGGAAAAAAAGAACAAGGCTTTTTGCTCGCCCACAAGAAAATGCACGGAAATAAGCTTCATGTCCAAATGATGATGCTCAACTTTTTCGCGGAATACTTTGAATGCGGACTTTTCAGTTTCCGCAAGAGAAGAAGCTTTTTCAAGGTCGTCATTGTTTGCCTTGCGAGCAATCTGCACAACGTCGCCGGGCTTTATTCCAACAGGAACTTTAGAAATTCCAAGGTTTTCTGCAAGGTCAAGTCCGTAGCGCGTGGGAACAATAACTTTGTCGCCGCCATTCAGTTTTCCACCAGGAAACGTTGCGTAAATTCCTTCAAATGAATAGACCAGCTTAAGCTTGTAAAGTTCCTTGGGAAAAACAAAATTCCTTGAGTCGGTGCTTTCTGATTCCTGCGAATCTTCAAGAGAGGCAAGATCTTCATTTTCTTCATATATATCGTTTTCAAAAATATCAGACATAAAAACTCCAGTTGTCTTAGTTTATCAATTATGACGCCATAAGGTCTACAAGCAGGCCGCTGATTTCATTTACTCGGGCAAGCATTGCGAACGCTTCCTTGTGCGAACTTAAAAGCCAGTTTGCCATTTCGTCCAGTTTCTGATTTATGACGACAATCTTGAACTGCGGATCAAGCGGTTTTCCTTTTCTTGTGAATCCGCGCCGTTCTCTTTTTTTTACTTCAAAGTTGTTTTTTGCAAGGTATCTTAAAAACTGCGAAACTTTTTTTCTGTAGTCAGCGAATTCTTCCTGGGTCTGTTTTTCCTTTAGACGGTCTGCCGCCATGTCAGCCTGATCTTTTAAGTAGATTGCCGCATCTTCCGTGTCCAACCCCGCAATTTCTTTGGGAAATCCGTCTTTTTGCAGGGCGAATTCTTCCCGGGCCTTTTCCATTGCGCTGGAAAAAAGCTTCCGCCTTGCTTTGTCTGTCTTTTGGGATTTTTCGTCTTTTTGGGCTTTTTGAGCCTGAGCGTTCGCTATGGAAGCCGCCGCGGAAAAATACAGGCTTGAGGATGTGCCTTCAACTTCCATTTTAAATCCTTATGGACATTGAAGAGATTGCCTTCATGTT
The DNA here is from genome assembly GCF_934725225.1 of uncultured Treponema sp. NCBI lineage: Bacteria > Pseudomonadati > Spirochaetota > Spirochaetia > Treponematales > Treponemataceae > Treponema > uncultured Treponema sp. Next base: position 69,114 of record NZ_CAKVAM010000007.1, on the reverse strand, counting down.
TTCCTGCCGTGAAACTGCGGATGCAAATTCCGCACTGTCAGAAAGCGAAATACAGTGGCCGTGCAGCACAACGTCTTCTTCTGAGACAAGTTTTTTTGTCTGCAAGTCTCCGATTACTACGCTTGAAGAAAGAAGCTTTATAAAGTCCGGAGCAACAATGTCGCCTAAAACAATTCCGCCTATGACTGTTATGGATTTTGCTTTTATGTTTCCGCGGATTCTGGCATTTTCGCCGATTATAACATTTCCGCTAGCTTCTATGTTTCCGTCAATATCGCCGTCAATACGAGCAAATCCGTTTATTTTGACATCGCCTTTTACAGAAGAGCCTGCGCCAAGGATGCTGTTAATGGAAATATTGTCGTTAAAAATAGCCATATTATTTTACGTTGATGTATTTTGCAGGATCTACTACATCTGAACCTATGTGGACTTCGTAATGAAGGTGAGGTCCTGTTGTGATTCCTGTGTTTCCGATTGTTCCAATTATCTGGCGCTGAGCAACCATGTCGCCTTTCTTTACGCGTGTTGTGCCAAGATGGGCGTAGCGTGTGTAAATTCCGTGCTTGTGCTTGATTATTACATTAAGACCAAAGCTGTCATCGTAGGCAACTGTAACAACCTGACCGTTTGCAGTTGCAATAACAGGATCTCCCTGCCTCCAAGTACTAAAGTCAAGGCCTTTGTGAATGTACCATTGCTGTGTGATTGGATGGATATTCTGTCCAAATTCCATGGAAATATGTCCAATTCCATTTTTTACAGGCCAGACATTCGGAATGTCAGAAAAAAGCGCGCCTTGGTTTTCAAGCATTTTTCCAATCTGCTCAACTGGGCGAACTGCGCTTTCCAAATAAGCCGTAAGCTGCTTTATGTCGGAAGTTTCCTTTAAAGAGCCTGAAGTTATATCCTGCGTGTCAAACAAAGATGAAAGATCTGAATTTTTTCCGGCTGATTTTGAAGTTCCTGTGTTCTGGTTTATTCCCAAAAGTGAAAGGGACTGGCTTAAAGTTGACTGGAATTTTTTTGCAGTCTGAAGAAGATTGTTGTTTTCGTCCCTAAGCTCGTCAAGGCTTGCAAGAGTTTCTCTGTTTTCGTCCCTAAGCCGTGAAATTTCAAGTCCGGAAGAAGCGTTTTTCTGATTAAAGTAAACAAATGAGCCTGTAATTCCGACTGCGAGGATAATTCCAAGAACAAGCGCAAAAACATTTGTCTGCACGCTGAAAACTTTTCCCTGCGAATGCGGAACAATCATCAAAGTAAGTTTTCCGTCAAAGAATTTTACGACATTTGTGCAAACTCTGCCTATAGAAACAAAAAAAAGTCTAAAGGCATGCATAATACGGGAAACTATATTTTTTTCTAATCTCTTGTATTTGCGAGAACGCGCCACAAAAATCTCCGTAAAAAACTTTATCCGAAAAGTAGCAAAAGAGCTTCAAAACTTGACTTTTAAAACCACTTCCGAATTACCGAACAAACAGTATATCAAAGGACGTGTATGCTGTCAAACGGACTGCGCTGGCAAAAAAATCCAAGGCAAATTATGTTTGACTTCAAAGCGTTCCTATGTTATCTTATTAATAATATATCGGATAGTTAATTAAAAAATATTAAAATTTTCTAGGGAATCTTCTTTAGAAAAGTCTTTCAAGTTTTTAAGGAAAAGCCATGCAGTTTTTTGATACTCACGCCCATATAGGGTTGATTTACAACGACCCTGTAAGACAGATTAGCGTTATTCAGCAGGCAAAACAAGCCGGCGTTACAAGAATTATAAGCATAAACAACAGCATTCTCGACTTCAAAAAAGAATATGCGTTCCTAAAGTCGCAGAAAGGCGTTTACCATGCCGTTGGAGTCGGTCCGTCGGAAGTAAACAATCCGGGTGCAGATTGGATTAAGATAATAGAAGAAAGTGTTTCGCTTCCGAATGTTGTTGCAATCGGAGAAACTGGACTTGACTATTTTAAGCAGTACGGAGACAAACGCCGCCAGATTGAGCTTTTTATAACTCAGCTTGAACTTGCCCAAAAACACAATCTTCCTGTAATAATCCACAATCGCGACGCAGGAAAAGACATTTTTGAAATTCTTCAGGACAGATTGCCGGAAAAAGGCGCGATTTTCCACTGCTACAGCGAAGATGCTCCTTATGCAAAAAAATGCCTTGACGCAGGAATGAATGTCTATTTTTCTTTCGCAGGAAACTTGACTTACAGAAACGCCCGCAACCTGCATGAAACAGTTCTTAACATTCCGCTAGACAGAATTCTTTTGGAAACAGAAAGTCCTTTTATGATTCCGGCTGAATTCCGCGAGCGAAAAAGAACAATGCCTGCATATTTGCCTTCAACTGCAAGATTTTTGGCGGAAATGCTTGAAACGGACTTGGAAAAACTTTCTGCCCAGCTTTGGACAAACAGCTGCAAAGTCTTTAACTTGCCGGAAGAATGAGCCTTTATCATCCAGTAGACATTGGAACTCTTCATTTAGACGGAAATCTCTTTTTGGCTCCGATTGCAGGCTATAGCGACATGGCGTTCCGTTCGCTTTGTGTTGAATACGGAGCATCGCTTTGCACCACGGAAATGGTTTCTGCGGAAGCTCTTGTGCGCGGAAATAAAAAAACAGAGCTTCTTATGCGCCGTGCCCCGAATGAAAAAGTTTACTGTGTTCAGATTTTCGGCGGAAATGCGCAGACAATGGCGGAAGCTGCAAAAATTGTCCTTGAAAAAACAGACTGCAACTGCATAGACATAAACGGCGGCTGTCCTGTTCCCAAGATAACAAAAACCGGAGCAGGCAGCGTGCTTACAAAAGAGCCGGAACGACTTTATTCAATAGTAAAATCCGTAAAAGAATCTTCTATAGAATACACTTCATTGCATCCAGAACGCGGCAATGTTCCTGTAACAATAAAAATCCGAAGCGGCTGGGATTCTTCCAATATAACATGGAAAGAATGCGCAGACGCAGCTTTAGAAGCCGGAGCAGACGCAATAACGATTCACGCGCGGACAAAAGCCCAAGGTTATTCTGGAAAAGCCGACTGGGAAATTCAAAAGCAGCTGGTTGATTTCGTTGCAAAAAGAATTCCTGTTTTTGGAAGCGGAGACGCATTCAGCCCGGGAACCGCAAAACTCATGCTTGAGCAAACTGGCGTAGATGCCGTAATGTTTGCAAGAGGCGCAATGGGAGATCCGTTTTTATTCCGAAGGACAAAACAATTTCTTACAGAAGGAAAATACGAAACAGAAACTCCAAAAGAACGCCTTGAAGCAGGACTTCGCGAGCTGAAAATGAATGTCGCAGAACACGGAGAACGAGCCGCCTGTATGCTGATGAGAAAAAAATTCTGCGCGTACAGTTCAGGAATAAAAGGCGGCGCAAGGCTGCGGGAACAAATCGTGAATTCTGTTTCTATAAAAGATTACGAAGAACTTTTCCAGCAATTTTTGTGAAAACCATTGCGCAAAACGCATTTTTACTGCACTTGAACAAATCCTTGTTTATCCATAAAATAAACTATTATGGGGCTTTTTCAAATAATTGCAGAGTTTTTCAAAACAATATTTTCTCCTACATCGCCAGAAAGCCTCCAGAGACAGGCAGTTAGAAAAATCGAATCCGAACTGAAAAATCTTGCGCCGGGACTTTACAAAAATGGTCTTGTAATGCCTGACTTTGCGGAAGCCTTGCGCGTGCTTTTTGTAAATACAACTCCAATTTTTGATATTCTTTCGGAAACTTACTGCTCCACAGATTTAGATACAAGCCGCCATTTTGAAGAGCAGCTTATTTTTACCGGATTTGACAACGAAGCCCGGGAAATTCTTGAAAACCTTCTTTCGTACGAAAATAGAAAAAAAAGCGCGATGGAAGCTCAGTCGCTTATCCGGCATTTTGAAAGCGAGCACAGGCAGCTTGAAAAAGTTAAAAAGGAACTGAATTCGCCTGCATTTATAAAAATTGAAGAAACTTTGGACAAAATAAAACAGCTGAATGACATTTGCAAATTCAGCTACATAACTGCCCTTAAACTTTTTGATCCTAGCTACAGCACAAAAGATTCCTACACGCCGGAATTCCAGCCAGTGCCAATTGAATTGCTGGAAAATTCCTTGCTGGACTTGTATTTTGTGATTGCGGAAATGGACGTTACGAATTCGCTTTACAACGCGGTTCTTGCTCTTTTCAGGCTGAAGAAAGGCGGAAAAATTTCAGACAGGGAACTTCAAAGCTTAAAAGAAAATTTCAAAAAAATTCAGTACATTGTAAAGCATATTTTTACCAAGGAAATTCTTTCCTGCATGATTAGAATTTCAAAGAAAAACTACGAGCTTGTTCCAGAACGCGCGGTTTACAACGGAAATTCGCGGCAAAAATACGCTGAATATCTTGAAACAAGATTCCGCACAGACGAAGCCCGATTAAAAGGCGAAATTCAAGACGCGGCAATAAACAATGAAATAAATCAAATTTTCGGAGGCGCGCCGCTTGCAGCAGTTCAAGGCTACAGCAAGGACTTGGATTTTCAGCTTAGACAAAGCACGCCGTTTTCTTTTGCTTGGATTACGCCGCTTCAGCTTTTAAAGAATTTTATTTCGGTTTTCTATGAAGAGCACGTAAAGCCGCTTTTAAATGACATTGTAATAGAAGGTTTTTTCAATAATCCTGCGTATAAATCTGAATTTTCGTCTTCCGTGTTTACTTGCAATGATTCCCTTGAACGAATAAGCGCGTTTGAGTCCAAATTTACGCGCGGAAATGAATTCGACGAAACAAACATCACTTCGCTCATAAGAGACAGCCATAAAGACGCGACATTTGAATCAACGCTGAAAAGCCTCATCGACAGAATCAACAGGCAGGCAAAAGAACTGATTCAGACTGAAACGACGAATATTTTTCAGCTTTACAAAAAAATAAACGATATTCTTATCGAATCCAAAAAACCAAGTTCCGAGGTTATAACGAATTTAAAAGTTCTTATGATTTCTTCAAGAAACAGAGACAATTCCGACTGCATGGAAAACCAAAACGGCCAGTGGAAAGTTTTTCTTGAAATAATGAAGAATTATGTTATAATCGGAAATATAGAGAAGAAATAAAATGGCTAAAAAGAAAGCGGTTTCTGCAAAGACTCAAACTCCAGCGGCAAAAGAAAAACAAGTCATTGCCGAGTTTGAAAAGCATATTTACGATTTACAGCAGATGCTTGAAATTTCAAAGTCATTTTGTTCAACAATCGAATTTTCTCCGCTCATTGAATCGATTCTTTATGTGGCGATGGCTCAGATGCGCGTTACAGGAGCTGGGCTTTTTATTTCAGAAGAATTCGGCAGCGAATATTTTAAGCTTTCAGAAAATTATTCGGGAATCGCAATAGACCCGACAATCGAATACAAAATCAGCATAGATTCTCCGCTAATTGAATTTTTGTCCAGCTCTTCAGCCGTTTTTGACTTGCGCGAGCTTTCTGAAAAATTCCCGGAATCTCAAGAAATAAAAGTTATAGAGTCGCTGAATCCGTCGCTGATAGTTCCGCTTATGCTGAAAAATCACTTGAACGGAATTCTTGTTATGGGCGAGCGGATTTTCGTGGAAAATCTTTCCGCCGACTACACAACTTATGAGCGAAACGAAATTCAAACAATTGCTTCTCTTGCTTCGGTTGCGGTTCATAATGCGTCTTTGATTGACCAGTCCACAACTGACATGATGACAAAGCTTCGACTTAAATTTTACTTTTATAATATTCTTGAAGACAAGCTTGATTCAGCCTTTTCGAACGAGCAGACACTAAGCGTTATAATGTTCGACATCGATTTCTTTAAGAAGTTCAACGACACTTACGGACACGCCTGCGGAGATTATGTTCTAAAAAAAGTTGCGGAAATTATAAGCGACAGCATCAGGGAAGGAGACCTTGCTTCAAGATACGGCGGAGAAGAATTTACAGTTCTTTTGTGCAATGCCGGAAAAGATGAGGCGATGCTTGTTGCAGAACGCATAAGAAAACGGATTGAGCAGACAACAGTTTTCTATGAAGGCCACAATATGCAGATTACAATTTCCGGCGGAATTTCTGTTTTCAATGTGGAAACAAATCCTGTGCGCTCTGCAAAAGTTTTAGTGGACCAGGCAGACAAAGCTCTTTACGTTTCTAAAAGAACTGGAAGAAACAGAGTTACAGTTTTTGATCCTTCTTCTCAAAATGAAAATTCCGCAAAAGAAACAGAATCCATTTTAGAAAAAACAAATTCATGAACATAATCCGCAAACCTTTCCGCTACACTTTTTTTAACGCAACCTCTATAATAATTGCTTTAAATCTGATTGTTTTTTTCTTGACAATGATTTTTCCGCGGCTTCAAGTTTATCTTGGAATGTCGTATTTTGGAATTTTGCTTCATTATTATTGGCAGCCGCTTACTTATCTTTTTGTGCATTCAGGCTGGAGCCACATTCTTTTTAATATGCTGGCTTTGTTTTTCTTTGGAATTTCCGTTGAACGTGCGGTTGGCTCTAAGGAATTTCTGCTTTTTTATTTTTTGTGCGGAATTCTTGACGGAATTATTTCTACGGTTTTGTACCGTCTTCTTGGAATCACTGTTCTTCTTGTGGGCGCGAGCGGAGCTGTTTACGCGCTGCTTTTTGCCTATGCCGTTATTTTTCCGCGGAATGTGATTTATATTTGGGGAATAATTCCAGTGGCTGCACCGCTACTTGTTTTTGTTTATGCGCTGATTGAAATTATAAGCCAAATTTCAGGCGGTTCAGGAATTGCACATCTTGCGCATTTGGCAGGATTCGCTGTCGCTTGGATTTACTTTATTGCAAGAATGGGAATTCATCCTTTAAAAGTATGGAAAGACGCATGGAGATAAAAAAGCCGCTTTTTTTTTGCGTTCTGTTTTTATTCAGCTTGAATATTTTTTGCCAGGCTCCGCTGCAGAATGAGCAGATTAGAATTCAGGTTTGGGCGGAACTGGATTCTTTCCCCGGAAAATTTGAAGAAGAAAATTCAGTTCAGGAGCAAAAATTTTCCAAGCAGGAAGAAAAATCCGACTTTGAAAAACTTTACGGATTTGCAATTGAGAGGACAAAGCAAGTTGCGCCTTTTTTAATGGAAGGACTTTTGTACGGCTGGAATTTTGACTACACGCCTTATGACAAAAAACGCGGAGTTCAGGAATACTGGGAATTTTCCGAAGTCAGAAAATTTGATTCTTCTATAAATCGCCTTGAATATCACAATCCAGTTCCCAAAGACGGAAAACTTTTAAGCTGGGTTTACTGCGACAGAACTTCAGCCCAGCAACTCGAATACAAAAGATGGACTTCTATAATTCACCCAAAAGTAAAAGGCTGCGGTTCAGCTTCGGTTCAAGACGGATTTGAAGGAATAAAGCAGGCGTGCAGCAATGCGGCGAAAAATGCAGTAAGAGAATATTGGCGCACAATGGAAAAAAACAAGCCCAAGGAAATTTCCGGGACTTTGCTTTTAATCCGCGACCCAAGAATTTTCATAAAAAACGGACGCTATGAAGTTGACCTTGATTTTTTCTTGGAAACTGATAGAATAGTTCCGTATACTTACTATTGACGCTACTTGAAAGGAGGTATCGCATGAAAAAGATATTTATATTGGCAACAGCAATTATGCTTGCAGCAGGAACAGTTTTTGCACAAGAGGAAGAATCATTAGAAACTAAAATGGCTTTAGATCCATTGGAAGCCGCAAACAGCTATGCGGATACAAAAACAAAAATTCTTCCTATAGAAGACAAATATTCTAGCTTGCATCCAAAAGCTAAAAGTGTAACTCTCCAGCTTGAATTTACTCCGCTCACTGGCGAAGTTATTTTCACTTATACTTGTATGCAGTCCAGCTTTGATTTGGGCGAAGCAATGAATGTTGCAATTGCAGTTTATGAAGATTTTGCCGTGCAGAATCAGTTCAAGCATTATACTTACGCGCAGAAAGACAGAAAAAAATATTTCAAAGATGACAAAGGCGTAAGAATGGCAACATACACTTCAAAAGTTATCTTTACAAAATAATTTTTGCTGAACAGTTATTTTCACTTGCCTGTTAGGTGATTTTCATTTTGCTCCGGTTTGCAGTACAGGTTTTGCAGCCGGAATTTTTTGGTGCATATAAAATTGGCAGACTTAAAAACTTTAATTAAAAATCTTCATCCGCTTGAAACAAAAGTTCTTCTTCACTACAGCTTAAAAGACGAGCTTACTTCAACAAGGCTTCAGACTGAATTGGGATACAAGGAAGGCCACGCAAATCAGGCGTTCAGCTGGCTTGCCGGAAAAAAACTTTTGGCAGAAACTTCCCGAACTCCGCACACATATTTTGAGCTTACAGATTTTGGCCGCAAGATTTTTAAAGACGGTTTTGCAGAAGAAAGAATCGTTTCTTATTTGAAGGAAAACGGTCCAAAGCGTCTGCCGGAAATTGCAACTGCCCTTGGAATTGAAAACAAAGATGTTGGCTCGGCATTCGGTTCACTTAGCAAGGACAATGTTCTTGCCATGAATGCAGAAAAAAAAGCTGAATACACAGGCGCGCCGATTCCAGAAAGATTCGCAGTTGCAAAATCACTTATAAAAAAAGCTTCCGAAGCGGAAAACTGCCAGCTTGATGCCGCAAATCTTACAAAGTCCGAAATTGAAATAATGGGCGGACTTACAAAAAAACGCGGAATTTCAGAAACACCATTTAAAACAATTGAACGCGAAACTGTAATTTATAAACTTACAGAAGCATTTAAAGGCGTGGCTGATGCTCTTAGAAATTCAGGAATCACAGGAAATGAAATTGGAGAAATAACTCCGTCAATGCTTGCTTCAGGTGAATGGAAAAAAGGAACTTTCCGCGGATACAATATTTCAATTCCGCCGGCACGAATAATTCCGGGGCGCACAAATCCTTATGTTCAGTTTTTGGAGTCAGTAAAGGACAAACTTTGCTCGCTCGGATTTCAGGAATTTGACGGTCCGCTTGTAGAAACTGAATTCTGGAACGGAGACGCTTTGTTTATGCCTCAGTTCCATGCGGCGCGCGATATTCACGATGTTTACAGATTGAAATATCCGACGCACGCAAAATCAATTGAAGAGCCGTATCTTTCAAATGTTGCGGCAGTCCACAGAAACGGTGGAAACACAGGAAGCCGCGGCTGGAACTACAACTTCGACAACGAATTTACACGCCGCCTGATTATGAGAAGCCAGGGAACAGTTCTTTCTGCGCATCAGCTTCACAAGGCAGAAGTTCCTGGAAAGTATTTTGGAATTGCAAGATGTTTCCGCTATGATAAAGTTGACGCAACTCATTTGAGCGACTTTTACCAGACAGAAGGAATTGTTCTTGGAGAAGAAGTAAATTTAAAGACACTTCTTGGATTCCTTGAAATGTTCGCGGTGGAAATTGCAGGCGCAACAGATGTAAAATATGTGCCGGGCTATTTCCCGTTCACAGAGCCTTCAATTGAAGTTCACATAAAGCATCCGAAACTTGGCTGGTTTGAGCTTGGCGGTTCGGGAATTTTCAGACCGGAAGTTACAAAGGCAATGGGCGTTGATGTTCCTGTTCTTGCTTGGGGAATCGGAATTGACCGAATGGCTTTGATGGCTTTGGGACTTAACGATTTGCGCGAGCTTTTCTGCGAAGACATAGAAAAAGTAAGACTTAGAAAAGCAAAGTTCTAGTTTTAATAATTGCAAAGTAATCCTTCAGGCAAAACTGAAGGATTTTTTATTATATAGCCTAAGGAACTAGCAAGTAGGTAAAAAAAATAAATCAAAAAAAGCATTTTTTACAGGCAAACAGTCTATTTACCCTAGGTAAACAATATATTTACCTGTGGTAAATAGACTATTTTCCTAAGGTAAATAAGCTATTTGCCAATGGAAAATAACGTATTTACTCAAGGAAAATTCTTTTATTTAGCCCAAACTTCTCTAAGACTCGAAATTCGGGCTATTTACTTTCCGCAAAAAGGCATTTTATAAGGTCTTTTATAGTTTCTACTTGAGTTGCTCCGGCTTCGGATTCAGGAACAATAAATTTCTGAAAACCAAGATCACGCGCAGCTTTTATTCTTTGCTTTTGTTTTGTAACAGGGCGGATTTCACCGGCAAGGCTTATTTCTCCCACAATCGCAGTTTTTTCCGGGAGCGAAATGTCTGTTCTTGCTGAATAAAGTGCTGCCGCCAAAGCTCCGTCAATCGCGCTTTCTGAAAGTCTTATTCCGCCGGCAACATTTATATAAATATCCTGATCGCTGAATTTTATCCCAATCCTTTTTTCAAGAACCGCGGCAACTCTGCTCACTCTCGCAGAATCGATTTTTTCTGAATAAACACGGTTTACAGCCGCCTTTGCCGGAACAGTCAACGCCTGAATTTCAACAATGAAAACTCGGCTTCCTTCAAAAACACTGGCGCAGGCAATTCCAGCCGGAGTTTCTTTTTTTCTTCGGGTTATAAAAAGCGAACTTGGATCTGCAACGCACTTGAGGCCTTTTTCATCCATTTCAAAAAGTCCAAGCTCATCAACAGAACCAAATCTGTTTTTTTGCGCACGCAGAAATCTAACTTCATCGTTCGTCCGTTCAAAAGACAAAACTGTGTCAACCATGTGCTCAAGGCTTTTTGGCCCGGCAATGTTTCCGTCCTTTGTAACATGAGCGGTCATAAACAAAACGCTGTCTCTTTCTTTTACCCAGCCAATCAGTTCGTTGCTGCAATATTTCAGCTGCGTTATAGTTCCCGGCACAAGTCCTGCTTCCACGGAATAAACAGTCTGAATCGAATCCACAATGACGACCAGAGGATTCAGCGAGTCAAGCGCATCAAGAATGTCTTCAAGGCGCATTGTGCATAGAATTTCCAAAGAGCCAGCTTCAAGGTTCAAGCGGTTTGCGCGGCTTTTTATTTGTCCTGCTGATTCTTCTCCGCTGACGTAAAGAATTTTTCCTTTGGGAAGAAGACTTGCCGCCGCCTGCAAAAGGAGTGTTGACTTTCCGATTCCGGGTTCGCCGCCGACAAGAATTGCGCTGCGTTTTGTAGCTCCGCCGCCAAGCACTCGGTCAAATTCCTCGTTGCCAGTTGAAATCCGTGAATTATTTTGCTGCGAAACTTTTTGCATTGGAACTGGCTTTGCTTTTAAAACTGTTCCGTCAGATTTTAAAGACGACTTTGGAGCATTTGAATCCAAAATACATTCTTCAAGGGAATTCCATTCGCCGCATTCAGGACATCTTCCAAGCCAGGCAGGTTGCGTGTAGCCGCACTTTGAGCATTTGTAAACAACAGATTTTTTCGCCATATTTTTCCTACTATATTCAAAATCAGCCAAAAAGTCATTACCGAAAAACGGCGCAGATTTTCAGCATGAAAAATACATTTATTGCTAAAACAGCAAAAATCTTCTATAATAAATTTATTATGAGAATTTCAAATAAATTCACACTTTCCAGAATTATTTTAGCGCCGATAATTTTTATAATATACAACATTCCACGCTGGTTTGGACTTGAAAACGGAAGTCCTGCCGCCATCGCTTCGGTTTGCATTGCGATTCCTGTTCTTGCTTTTGCGGAACTCACGGATTATTTTGACGGACACTTTGCGCGCAAGCTGAACGATGTGAGCGACTTTGGAAAAATGTTCGATCCTTTTGCCGATGTTTTTCTTCATCTTTCAATGTTCACCTGCTTTGTTTTTTCTGGATATATGCCGGTCGTTTGCTATGTTCTGATTCTTTACCGTGAATTCAGCCAGAACTTTTTAAGAATGGTCGCAGCAAAACAAGGAACTGCAATTGCGGCAAGAAAAGGCGGAAAAATTAAAACTGTATTTTATGTGGCTTCGTGCTTTGTGGCTTTGATACAAGAAGCGTTGATTCGCACAGAACTTGCTTCAATTTGGAACTTAGACATGAAACTTTTGCTTCATGTAGGCCAGGCATTTTTTGCCGTGTGCGTAATTTTGGCTTATGTTTCGTTTATAGATTACTTAAAAAATTTTGGAAGCATACTGAAAAAGGCAATGTAAATTTTACAAATATTTTTTTATTGTAGGAGGAAATATGAAAAAAATTTTTGCAATTGCGGCTGCTCTTGTTATGGGAACTGCGGGAATGTTCGCTCTTGACTTGAAGGATATTCATGGAACTTGGCAGGATTCAAACTGGGATGCAAACTGGACTTTTAATGCAGACGGAAGAATTGTTCTTACAAAAGCTTCCAGCGGAGAAACAGTTTTCACTTTTGATGATTCAAATGTAGAGAACTTTGAAATTCTCCCAAGCGCTTCTGGTGTAAGCATTTCTTTTGATTGTGAAGAAACAGAACGCTCGTACAAGTTTACAAAGCCGATTACTCTCAATGCGGATTTGGATATGCACATTGAGCCAAAGTGGACTTCTGAAAGCTACGACGTTAAAATTAAATTTCAGAAATAAAATTTAACAGTCATTTCTCAAAAAATAAATGGCATTCTCTAAAATGGGAATGTCATTCTGTTTTTAAAATCACGATAAATTCTTCTTCGTTTCCTGTGAATTCGGATTTGTCAAAGTCGGCAAAAAATTCCGCGCTTTTAAAACCAGCGTCTTCTGCAAAATCTTCTATTTCGGAAGGAAGCAAAGGATAAATTGGAATGTCTTTTACGATTGGAAGAAGCTTGCCGTTACCAGTTTCAAGATTCATGGAAAAAATCTTGGAATTATCTTGCGCAGTCATTATTTCAGAAAAAAGTTTGGCTCTCATGCTTTCACGGCATTTAAGCTGAAAAAATGTTTCATCTTTTTTGTTTTCAAAATTGATGCACTGAATTACAAGAAATCCGTCTGGCGACATGAGTTTTTTGCAGTCAAAGAAAAACTGCCGGATTTTTTCCCGTCCGCCTAAAAAAAGCAAGCGGCTGTTTAAAATGGAAACAACGTTGTAAAAATTCTTGCCCAAGAATTTCGTCATGTCCTCAACTTCCATCTGAAAAAAACGGATTGACATCAGCTGATTTCTTCGGCGTAAATTTGCTGTGTGCAAAAGTTCATCGCAGTTTTCGATTCCTGTTACATCGTGTCCTTGCTTGGAAAGCGAATTTTCAAAAAGTCCGGAGCCGCAAAAAACTCTCAAGAATCTGACAGGCGAATTAAAATTTTCGCACAATTCCGTATATAAATTTTTTTGAGCTTCTGAAACTTTAAAAAGCTCATCGTAATATTCAACAAGATTCTGAATAAACTTCATTCTTCTATTATAAAAGCAGTTTTGCTATTTTGCAAATTATAAATAATATGATACAATGTAAATAATATTTTTATTAGGAGAGATTATGAATCCAAGAATTTTTTTAGGAATTTTAAGCGCGGTTGTCGGACTTTTGGCTGTTATAAATCCCAAGTCAAGCATTGAGGCAATTGTAATTCTTATCGGAATCGGCGCAATCGTAAACGGAATCAATTCCATTTTAAAAGTGAAAAGATTTTCGCTTTCGCCTTATTTTGAGCGCACTGTAATTATAAAAAGCGTCGCAGGAATTTTAGTCGGAATTCTCGCGGTAATTCTTCCGTTTGCATTTTTCAGCATGATTCAAAAAATTGTGCGGATTTTTCTTTATATTCAGGCTGCGTTTTTGCTTTTGTCGGCGATTGCACAATTCATTTTGGTTTGCGGCACTGAAAATTCCGCTCCGTTCATAACAGAAGCCATTTGCTCAATTTTTATTGCGGTTTTGCTTTTTATGCTTCCTGCCGACTTTGGCGTAAAACTTGTAAGAGCAGCCGGAGTTCTGATTTTAATTTCCGGAATAATTTTTGCGTTCAGGGAATGGAAGCATTCTCCAACTGAAGTCGAAGCAGAAATAATAGAATAGATTTTTTTAAAGGCTGCCCAATAAATTTTGAACAGCCTTTTTTATTTTAAAGCTGAACGCCTGTTTTGATTTTTTCGTTGAACCTTTTCAGTTTCTTTTCGTCCTGAATTGGATTTTCCTCGCCGTCCAAAATTTTGCGCAAGGCTTCCATTTCTTCGCCGTTAAACGAAACAGCTTTTTCCATTGTGTTTTCAAATGAATTTACTGCCATCGGACAAACGGTTTTTATAATCTCAAGAATTTTTTCTGCGTACAAGCGGATTTCATATTGGGCGTGGCTGTCGAGCCTGAGCTTTAAAAAGTGGAACAAATTGTGCAAATCCATCTGCCAGTAAAATTCCGTGTACAACGCAAGCGGAAGATTTATGCGGGCAATTTCCCTTGCAATTCCTTTTTCAACCATGCCTTTGTAAACTTCGTAGGCTTTTTGCTGGCCTTCAATAAATTCAGCCTGAAATTCTTTTGCCTGCTGCTCTTCAAAAACTTCTCCGCGGCCCTGCTTGTTATTAGTTGACTGCTTTGAAATGCACGAATTTTCCGGAACATAAAATTCATCTTTCATAATGCTGTATCTGCCGGAAACTTCATTCATTCTGCCCATTCTATGCCGAACCCACTGGCGCGCTACAAAAATCGGCATTTTCAAGTGGAATGTAAAAACAACCTGCTCAAAAGGAGAAGTGTGCTGATGGCGCAAAAGATAATCTATCAACGCTCCGTCCTGGCTTACAGTTTTTGTTCCTTCGCCATAGGAAACGCGGGCCGCCTGTACGATTCTTGAGTCGCTGCCATAATAGTCAACCATGCGGACAAAGCCTTTATCTAAAACCTGAAATTCCTTGTCCAAAATTTCTTCTGCGGCAGGAACAATGCAATGTGCCATAAATACCTCTTTTTATTAAATTTTTATTTGCTGCGTTTTGCTTCGATTGCTTTTTTTACGCCTTCTGCAAAAAGCTGATTTTGGTCTGAACGCTCTGGAACAGAAAATAAAGGTCCGCCGTCTTCTTCTGAAATGCGGTAAAGCTTTGAAGAGTTCGCATCGTAAGCCGGACTTGAAGGATTGTTTATCCACCAGTCCAAAACTGAAACAACACAAAGCGTGTACTTTATAAGATTCGCATTTGTGGCGGCAGTAACATCGTCATCTCTTTTTGCGCCAAGAAGCACATCAATTCTCTTTGAAACCGCATTTGGCAAATCGAACGTGTAACGGTCCCACGGATTCAAAACTCCAAGCACAGTTTTCTTTCCGGCGGAATTCTCATCGATTCTGCGGACAAGAGTTGTAAGAACACTTCTCATGTAGTCGGTGCGAGCGGCAAGCGGTCTGTACTTTGAATCGTTCACAGGCTTCTGCAAAACCGGCGCATTGAACTTGTAATTTGGAAGAAAATAAAATTTTATGCGCCACAAAATATTGTTCAAGTTTTCCTTGCCGAATTTACTTTGCGCGTATTCCTTCTGCGAGTAAATCGAATTCACATAGGAACGCAAATAATCTCCAAGTTTTTTTGCAAACAAATCTTCATAATAAGAAGCCCAGTCTTCCATTGCAGAATCAAGCTTGTCTGGATAAGATGCAAGTTTTTCGTCCGCTTCAATATTGAATTTTATGTTCCGGCAGCCTTTTAGGAAATCCTCGATAATCAAAATAAGAACAATTGTTACCTGCAAAGGATTTTCCGGCGCAATAACGTTGAATCCGTCTTCAAAGTTGTAAATCGGATTAAAGTACGGGAACAAATCCGGATGCCGCTCCAAGTGAAGAAATCCTGCCTGCGGAAAAAGCTGGTCAAGAATTCTAAGTCCCATATTTACAATTTCGTTTTTTTCGCCCGCAATATGGTGAGTTTCCTGCTTTTTCTTTTCCTGAGCTTCCTCCTGCTTTTTTTCTTTTTTCTTTTTTTCGGGAAGAAGAAGGTCGAACTTTGAAATTCCAAGGAACTTAAGAATTTCCACAATCTTGACTTTAAAGAAATCCGGGAACTCAACAAATTCATCGGAAGACATTCTCATCAAAAGCGGATACATTCCCTGAATAATCTGGTCATGCACGTAAAGCCATTCCGTAACGCCCTGCTTTACCAAAGTCTGAAGCTTCGCCTTGTCCGCGTTCGGAAATTCTGCAAGATCCGTGTAAATGTCTTTGATTAAAAGTGAAACCTGCTGCTCGCCAATGTAGTAAACGGTAAGAAGCTGCCTGTAAACCGCCCGCACAAAAGGAATGAGCATTGGAACAGTCAGATAGTCCGAAGCGTTTTCAACATCCATTGCAAGAAGCTTGATGTCGCGTAAAGTCCATTTGCCCACGGTTCTAAGAAACTTGAACTTAAGGTCGGTTTCCGTGGCAATTTTGGCTTTGTATACGTCCGGGGAAATCTGAATGAAAGTTTTTATTGTGCCAATAAAAGACTGAATGTGGTCAACGTGGCGGCGCACAATGTACTCGCCGAATTTTTTCTGCACACGCTCGCGGTTTTTGGCGGACATTCTATAGAAGAAATTGAACAAGCCAAAGTCCGGCTTAATGTCGCAGCCAGGAGCCATCATGGTTTTGTCCATAAGCTTTAAGTCATGCGCGGAAATCTCAGGCAAATCTTCGTCCGTGCGGATTTTTTTTGCAGAAGCCTTGATTCCGCCCACAGCAGCCGAAGAAAATGACGAGCCGAACGACGCGCTTTGGGACGAAATATCCGAAGCAGATCTTCCAGACGCTTTTACCACAACATCCTGCCTTCTTTTGTTTGCCGGCATATTTGAATAGTCCGCTGGAGATAATTTTTCGCGGAGAACTTCCCCGCCAAGTTTTTTCTGCATAAAAAGAGCCTCATTTGCATCTATTGGTCCGATATTTTTCCGGGTTTTGTCAAGCGTGCCGGGTTCAAGCGTCCGCTTTGGGCGGTTCTCATTTTCCATAAATACTCCATTTTGCCTTCAAACTGAAATACTCCTCAAGAACTGAAAAAAGTTAAAGACGTATCAAGTAATTTTCGGAAATTCCTGCAAGAGATTTGAATGAAACTTTTTCACCGCTGGCAGTAATTAGAGTTCCTTCAAAGTTGCCGTATATTGTATGGTACACGCTGCGCACAATCAACGCATTCACATTGTTAACGCAGATTGAAACAGGCGTAAAAGTAAGGTCAACCATGTTTTCCGTGTCTTGAATGACCCACTTTTTGTCCATGCCTGAATAATGCGAAATTACAACAGGCGGAAGCGGTGTGGCTTTTCCATCGTAAAAAAGAACATTGCAGTTGTATTTGTCCGTGTCCACGCTTTCATGCGACTCGGAAGCAAGCTTGAACGCAATTTTCTTTCCATTAATTTCCCCGAATCCAAGCACAGATTTTCCATGCGAACGGAATTTCATGTAAGTGCGCGTCATGTCGAACGAGCAAACTCCGTCAGATTCCGACATGGTTTTAGTTTCGCCGCTATTGTAAGAAAGTGTAAGAGAGCCGTGCAAAGGAAGAACAGAACTGTAGCTTGCATAGCTTCGCCTCAAAGTAGGATTTGGACGAACAGAAGTAAGTTCTGCAAACTGAACATCGTTGAACACTGCGGAAAAAGCTCCACGCGCGGAAGGACGCACAGAATCTCCCTTCAAGTCGAATATAACCGAAAGCCTGTTCTGCTCTCTGTTCCAGCTGATTCTTGTGTAGCGCCGCTTGCTGTAGTTTGAAGTTGAAGCCGCTTCAAGGCTGTGCGGAATAAGTCTTTTTCTTGGTCCCATGAGCGAATGGTAGGCAAAACGCTGCGAAGTATTTTTGTTCCAGAACACAACTTCAGAAAATCCGGCAATTTTTGCATCTATAAAACTGATTCGCCCGATGTATTCCCCGATATTAAACGAAAATATAAGGCGGCTCTTTATGCGAAGGTTTGTTATAAAAGTCGGAAGCGGAATTACTCCATAAGGCCTATAAACTCCGCGGATGTCAAAACGCTTAGGATGCCCCCGGAACGTGCCGAACACCGGCCGCCCATTCTGAACAAATGACGGAGGAATTTCCTGCAAATCTCGTGTGTACATATATGTAACTATTTTAACATTCCGTGCCGCTAAAGTCTATGGAGGGAGGAAAACCAACTAATTCGTAAGCGAAGCGATGTAATCGCCGTTTCTTCCCTCCATACCACCCTCCTTTCCTTGCAACGCTTAGGGCTGCCGCCCTAAGAACCCGCTTTGGCATTTTTATAAATACCTGTCATTGCCGTGCTTGACACGGCAATCTATTCAAATACGACAGTTGTATTTTTACCGGGCTTTTAGGGCGGCTCTTGCTATGCGACGGGAACTTCTTGCTGTTATGGCAGGATTTATGCAGAGCATCGGGCTGTAGTCTATGTCGTTTTTTAAGACTGTGTAGATTATGTTAAGCAACTTGTGGCAGACAAAGCCCATTGACTGAAAATGCGTTTTTCCCTTGGAAACCTGCGACTTGTAAACAATCGTTATTTCACGGCAATGGTTCACGGAAACAAATGAAGCCATCCAAAGGCATCGGCGAAGATAGCCGGAACCGCGCTTGGACATGTGGTTTTCGTTCCCTAAAAACTGGCCTGACTGCTTTACCGAAGGGTCTATTCCAGCATAAGCGCACAGTTTCTTTGGATTTGCAAAACGGCTTATGTCGCCAATTTCGCTTAGAATAGAAGCTCCAAGAACTGGTCCAATTCCGGGAATCTGCGTAATTTTTGTTCCGAACGACTTAAAATGCGACGATATGTGCTTTTCAAGGATTTCAATCTGATTTTGAAGAAGTTCCATCTGCTCCATCATCTGCTTTACAAGAAGCGAAAGTGTCTTTGAAGAAAGCCGGGCGGCAAAAGAATTGCGGGCAAGGCTTATAAGTTCCTGGGCTTTTTTTAGTCCGAACTTTCCGTTGGAAGCCACCTGAAGAAGCTGCGCAAGATTGTCTTCTCCGAACAACGTGATTTCTTCCGGGGTTGTGCAGTGCTTGAGGATTGCAGTAGAAGATTTTCCGAACGTGTCTGAAAAAAATCCTTGGTATTCCGGGAAAATTCTATCCATCATCACGATTATTTTGCGCTTTAAATTTGCAACCATGTCCACAAGGAAAAACCGCTGGCGGCACAAGTCGCGCATCATAAGCATACGGTCATCAGCAAGCTTGGTTTCTGAATATTGCCCGATTCTGATTACCTGCGCGATTATTTTTGCGTCCACGGAATCTGTTTTTGTTTTTCTGATGTAAAGATTTCGGAGCGCGTCTGACTGGAGCGGATTTATTACATGAACTGTTGCGTTCTTGTCTGCAAGCCAAGTGTACAAGTTAAGCCAGTAGTGCCCCGTGGCTTCCATTCCGAATTCAAAATTTTCAAGATTGGAATCTACCGCCGCAAGCTTGTCCATAAGAAACTCAAACCCTTGCTTTGTGTTTGTGAACCTGAATGACCTACCCACAAGAGTTCCGTCCGGCTTCATTATTGCCGCCTGATGTGATTTTTTTGCGATGTCGATTCCAACTATGTACATATTTGCCCCTTGAGTTTAAAGATTGAAGTTTGAAACGGGACTATCCTGCCCGAAAGTAGCCGAGCTAAAGTCCTATTCTTATGTGCGGGCTCAAGTCCCAAGGAGGCGATTAGGATTCTTCCTGGATAATCCAGTTCAAACAGTTTCATAATATACCAAAACGCCCGGGCAAAACAATAACGCAATCGCTTTTCTTCTATATAAAAGATATTTTTTGTTTAGTTTTGGTATGCACATCCTTTCGCCAAGAGATATACACAGTATTGATTCATGCTTATTCCTTCACTTTTTGATTCTTCTGCAAGGCGTTTGTGAAGGCTTTTTGGCAATCGCAGCTTGAATTGTCCTGAATATTTTTCAACAGGCAAAGGTTCGTTTATTGAAATTCCGTCTTCAATTGCAGCCTCAAGCCATGCTTTTGCGCATCCTTTGCATTTGCCACAGCTTGCTGAATATCGCCGCCTGACGAAATGCATCCGGGAAGCTCAGGAAATGAAACAACAAATCCTCCCTCATCTGAATCCGGTTCAATTTCCATTCTATATGGAAGCGACATATATTCTTCAATGCTTTTTATTTTATTTTCCCACTTCGACATAAAAGAATCCCCCTACAAACAATATAAAAGGTGTCTCCAATGGTGTCAACTCTCTATGAATTTTTCTGAAATTCTCGCTGGGGAACCCCAAGATTTAAACATAAGGAGGCTAAGAGATGAAAAAGACTCTTATCGCGGTCGCAGCGGCTGCCGCACTTACAGCAACTTCTGCTTTCGCAGAAATCACATTCGGAGCATGGCTTCGCGTCCTTGCTTCGCCAGTAGCACACAATGGTGAAGATGCAATGGTTGGCGTTGCAAACTCATGGGGATGGGGCGCACGTACAGCCCGCATCAACATCAACGGAACTTCTGAGGACGGAAAGACCGGATTCGTAATGGGCGTTTACAACGACTTCGAGAGCGGACTCGGACAGGGCGATGATGCATACCTCTGGGTTAAGCCTGTTGACATGGTTAAAATCTCTGTTGGTAAGTTCGACTCACCTACAAACGGACTCCGCGGCGACTTCTGCTACGGCTCATGGAACTGGCTCAGACCTTACAACTGGGCATTCGACGGCGAAGGACTCACATTTGACGGAGTTTCAAAGAACGGTCTTATGTTAGAGGCTGACCCAATCGAAGGACTCCACGCATTCGCAGTTATTCCAATGTCTTCTACTTATGCAAAGGCTGAAGATGTATACAAGAACATTCAGGTTGGATTTGGCTACACAATTGAAGGTGTAGGTAAATTCAAGGCACAGTACATCGGTGATTATAAAGATACAAAAGCTACAGCTGATTCAGTATCATGGTCATTGGGAAACAAGTATGACAATGACGGAAACTGGGTTCTTGATAACGAAGTAAGCACAGTACCAACTTACAACTTAAATGATGTTGACGGTGAAGTAGCAAGAAAGACAACAGGACAGATTGGAGTTGCATTTGATCTTAATGCTGTTGAGAACCTTTCTGTAACAGTAGGTGCTCGCTTTGGTATAGCAGACAAGGACTATGCTCCTGACTACCTCAAGATGGCGTTCACAGCTGGCGCTTCTTACCAGGTTTCTGAGCAGATGAAATTCTCTGTAGACGGCGGATATGTTCAGTATCAGGATGACTGTGTTGCAAGAGACGGTGAACTTGTTGACAATGTATTCTTTGTTGGTGCTGGTGTAGATTATGTAATCATGGATGGTCTTAGCTTGGCTGCAGATGTTAGCTACATGAGCAACGCAAAATCTGCTGAAAAGGCATATGACATAAAGTCATACGGAAAAGACGGCGATGAAGGCGCAATCAGCTTCCTCGTTGGAGTTAACAAGTCTGTTGGAAGCAACGGTTCTCTCGGAATCGGATTCCAGGGCGCAACAAATGGCTGTGGATTCACATGGGGAACACCAGGTGAAAAAGGTGATGGCGTAAGCGGACTCAAAGCTAACGCAGCTGATGACTTCGTTTGGGCAATCCCAGTATCTGTAAGCGTTTGGTTCTAGTCGATAAAACGAAGCACGCTTCGTTTTATCTCTGCTAGTTTGCATGGCAAACTAGCGGTGAAACAGCGCGTAGCGCGAATGCCCGGTGCACTGGATGTGCTGGACAAGCAGAAAGCCTCCCGAAAGGGAGGCTTTTTTGTGTTTAAATAAAAGAACAGTCTGCATAAAATATTTTTTTACGGCAATAAAATACATAGAATATGCAAGGAGGCTCTATGTATTTTATTAAGCCGGTGGAGGAACTGAGGTTCACAGATGATTTTATGTTCAGCTATGTAATGAGAAACAAGGATATTTGCCGCGAGGTTATAAGAAGGCTGCTTAAAATCGAGGCAAGGGAAATAAAATTTCCTGAGGCGCAGAAGACAATATCTCCAATTTACAGCGGAAAGGGCATAAGGCTGGATGTCTACACGGAAACTCCAGACGAAGTGGTTGACATTGAGATGCAGTCTGGAAGCTACGCCGCAATTGCTCAGAGAATGCGTTATTATCAGTCCATACTGGACTCAGACAGCCTGCTGAAGGGAGCTTCGTATGCAATGCTTAAGAAAAGCTATGTTGTGTTCCTGTGCATAGATGATCCCTTGGGACACGGTCTTCCAATATATACATTTGAGTCATTTTGCAGGGAAAACAAAGACATTCAGCTTGAAGACTTCTCTCAAAAGATAATCTTTAATGCGGCAGCATGGGAAAAATGCGGTGATATTGAAATCCGGGCGTTTCTGGAGTATCTTAAAAGAAGCAAGGCAACGGACAAATTTTTAAGGAGGCTCGACATGACGGTGGACAAGATTAAAGAAGTGCAGGAATTTGTAAATTCATATTTGGCATACAACCTTCATGAATACGATGTTCAGGAAAAAGGCAGAATTGAAGGCGCCGCAATGCAGAAAGCCAAGGACGAACGCCTGATTAACCAGCAGGCAGAAGAAATAGCTCGCTTAAAAGCTCTTCTCGCGGAAAAAGACGCACTGAAATAACACACAAAAAAGCCTCCCTTTCGGGAGGCTTCTGCATTACTAAGTCAAACGCAAATTGCAGCTAGAATTAGAATGAAAGGTTGAACATAACTGGAACGCACCATGTGAATGCGTCTGTCTTTGCAGCGTCAAATGTTGAGAATCCGCCGCCGTTTGTTGCTCCTTCAAATCCAACTCCAAGAGAAGCGTTGCTTCCAATAGTCTTTGCAGCTGCAACAAGGAATGAAAGTGAATCATCTTCACTACCATTGCCGTTAACTTTTGTTTCGCTCATGTAGCGGATGTCAGCATTAACTGTAAGACCGTCCATAACTACATAGTCTACACCAGCACCGATTCCCCATTTTGGATCATAGTCATCGTTCTTGAAGAGTTTTATACCGCCAACCATGTTGAATGTGATAGCGTCTGAAACATTGTAAGAAGCCTTTGCTGCAAAGTAAGCCTTGTTGCCATCAGGATCAATTTCTTTGTCGGAAATATCGAACTTAGCGCCAATTGCCAAGTTAAGATTTTCTACAGCAGAAAGATTGAAAGCGATTCCAAGATTTCCTACATCATTATATTTCTTTGTGCCAACTTCTTCTTCTTCGCTTACATTTGTCCAAAGAACTTTCAATTCTCCAACACCGTCGATTGTGTATGCTGCGCCAATCTGTGTCTTCTTATAGATGTCGTAAGCGTGCTTTACATACTCAACTTCTGTTCCTTTATCATCTTTCCAAGTTTTTGCTTCACTGTCGTAAACCCAGTTATGAACTTCCTTTTTGTACTGAAGGAATGGAACGTTTACCATAACTTTGAAGCCTTCAATCGGGAAGATTTCTGCCATGAAGCCGTCTCCGCCAATAGAATCCATGATTCCGTCATCACCATTGAAGAACAAAGATGTTGTTCTAGATGGGCGTACATAGTCCCAAACACCAAATCCTGTTCCCTGTCTGAATCCGTTGTCTCCGCCGTCAAACTTACCAACAGAAAGCTTGAGCTGCTCAATTGGCTTGAGCCATGCCACTGTGCGGTCACCCATATTGATTCCTTCGCCAGCCTGGTTACGGATTTCAAATGTGAATCCAGCCATTCCGTCTTCAGAAACGCCGTTTACACCAAGAACTGCAGTACGCGCTGCTCCGCCCCATGACTGTGTAAGTCCTCCAAGGTAATCCTCGCCATCATAAGCTACAGGAATAAGAGCAGAACGAAGCCATGCTCCGAATGTGATTTCTGCGAAAGCAGAAGTTGCTGTAAGTGCGGCAGCCGCTGCGACCGCGATAAGAGTCTTTTTCATCTCTTAGCCTCCTTATGTTTAAATCTTAGCGGTGCTTCAGCATCGATAAGATTTAAACAGGCTGTTTTGCAACGCAGTGAAAAAAAAGCAGTCAATTGAACAAGTTTGCCACCGGGCAAACTTGCAGTGCAGTTTTTGACGCTGTTTAAGGCAGAAACTGCACAACTTATGCTTTAAATCTTGGGGAGGCGGCAGTTTTTGACGCTATTTTAGGCAGAAAATGCACAGCTTATGATTTAAATATTGGGGGCTAATGAAATGTTTTCTGAGTTAAAACACAATATTTTTTACTTTAAAACAAAGTGTTTTTTGGGAAAAAACAAAATGTTTCTTTTGGAAAAACAAGTCATTTTCAAGCTAAAAACGAGCTGAAATTAATTTAATTGGTTAAAAATCAAGACTTGATAGAGACAATCGTTTTAGTGTCTGCTACCTTTTTTTTGTTCTGCATTTTCCTGCAATGGTAATCTAGCAAGTCTTTCAACATAAAAGAAAAAAATTGAGAAAATCGCAAATCAGGTTTATAATTAAAGACAGGCAGTTTTTTAGCATTACATCAGGAGGCTTTTATGGCAGTTACAGCATATTCACTTGGAGCGGCAGAAGAAGTTACAGGAAGCCGGCATATACTTGAAATTGACGGACGCAGCATAATGGTAGACTGCGGAGCTTTTCAGGGGCGGAGAGCGGAATCAGATAAAAAGAACAGGGAATTCAGTTTTCCGGCGGATAAAGTTGAAAGCGTTGTTTTGACCCATGCGCATTATGACCACTGCGGGCTTCTTCCGGTTCTTATGAAAAACGGATACGACGGAACAATTTACGCAACTCCGGCAACACGGGATCTTGCAAACATCGTTATGATGGACAGCGCGCGCATTCAAGCTCGAGACGCGGAATTTCTTGCAAAGCAGGCAAAAAAGAAAGGCGAAGCTTTTACCTGGAAGCCTCTGTATAACGAAGCGGACTGCGTAAAGGCGGCAAATCAGATTGTTACGCTGGGCTACAACCGCAAAATGTACATTGCCCCGGACGTTCAGCTTGAATTTTTTGATGCAGGGCACATTCTTGGAAGCTCCCTCGCCTACTTTACAATTACCGGGCAAAGAAAAAATCAGCAGGGAACAAAAGCAACCACAGGAAGCGGCATAAAACCAAAACTTTGGCACAAGCTGTTCGGCGCAAGACTTTCTTTAAAAAATGAACCATCTCAAAACGCAGACGGAGAAAACGAGCTTAGAGTTCTTTACACTGGAGACTTGGGAAGACGGAACAAGCCAATCATAAAAGACCCGGCAACAAATATGCCCGCTCCTGACTATATCTTCATGGAAAGCACTTATGGCAACAGGCTTCATGCGGAAACTTCAAGCACAATGTACGAGCTTGAAAAAGTTGTGCGCCAGGCAATCGACTCAAAGGGAAAAATAATCATTCCAACATTTGCAATCGAGCGCGCGCAGGAAATTGTCTATTATCTTCATCTTTTAGTTGACCAAAAAAGAATTCCGCAGATTCCTATTTACATGGACAGTCCTATGGCGGTAAACGCAACCGGAATTTATCAGCTTCATCAGGAGTGCTACGATGCGGCAACACAGGAAGCGTTCCTTG
Source organism: uncultured Treponema sp. (assembly GCF_934725225.1). Lineage (NCBI taxonomy): Bacteria > Pseudomonadati > Spirochaetota > Spirochaetia > Treponematales > Treponemataceae > Treponema > uncultured Treponema sp. The sequence goes on along the minus strand of NZ_CAKVAM010000007.1, from coordinate 43,772 downwards.
CGCACCACAAAAATCCGTTCGGCTTCAACTCGCTTCAGTTCATTACGAGCGTCGATGAATCCAAGGAGCTGAACAAGAAAAGCGGTCCGATGATAATTTTGAGCGCAGACGGAATGTGCGAAGCCGGACGCATTCTTTACCACTTGGCGAACAATATTTCAAATCCGAACAACATAATTCTGATTGTAGGCTATATGTCCGAGCATACTTTGGGACGCAGAATTCTTGAGGGCGAAAAAGAAGTGAAGATTCTTGGCGACTGGTACAAAGTGAACGCTCAGATAAAGCAAATTGACTCGTTTAGCGCGCACGCCGACTATAAGGAAAGCACCGAATGGCTCAAGCTCATAGACACAAGCAGGCTCAAAAAGATTTTCCTTGTGCATGGAGAAAAAGATGCGCAGGCACATCTTAAAGGCTATCTTGCAGAAAACGGATTTCCGAATGTTGAAATTGTAAAGTACGGCGAAACATACGATTTGGAATAGTTCAAATGGAAAAAGAAATTGAAGAAAAAATAATCAGCCTTGAAACAAAGCTTGCCTATATGGAAGACTTTGTAAACCAGCTTCAGGCGGTTTCTGTTGAGCATACAGAAACAATCGAGCGGCTCAGAACTGAAAACAAACTTTTGTCTCAGAAGCTACATGAAGTTTCTGACATTCTTGAAGGCGACATTCCAAACAGAAAGCCGCCGCATTATTAAAAAATTCCCCGGTTGCAAAAACAGCCGGGGATTCTATTTCTAGTTTTATATTTTACTGTCATTATCCAGCTTGACTGGATAATCCTCTGCAATAGCGAAAGTATCCAAATTCAAAGATTGTTGTACCAAGTATGACAATGACATTCCGATTTATTGAATGACACTTAAACTGATATTTTTATCAAAGAATTTCAGTTTATATAAGGTTATAAATTCCAAAGAAAACCAGAACCGCGGCTCCAATCGCAAACAGATGGAAGATGCTGTGAGTCCATTTGAAATTCCGCATCATAAAGAATGCAAAGCTTATTCCGTAAGCGGCCGCTCCTGCAAACAAAAATACTTTGCTTGAAAAATTTAATGCAACAGCTCCAGAGGCTGCAAGACCCACAAGAATCGCCGCAAAAACTATGTATGTAAAAACAGAAAACGAATGAAGCCTTGCGCCGAACACCGCGTACAAAACCAAAAGGAACGCAAGAATTCCCCAAAGAACAGCGCAGGCAGTTGTGGCAGGTCCAGACATTTTGGTAAGCAACAAAGGTGTAAAGATTCCGCCTATAAAAAGATAAATCGCGCAATGGTTAAAAATAGAAAATACTTTTTTTGCCTTTGAAGGTGAAATCGCATGGTAAAGCGTCGCCATAAGATGAAGCACAAAAAGGCTTGAGCCGAACACCGCGAATGTTGAAATATAAGTGCTTTTCTGCGCAGCCGGAGCATAAAAATACGCGCGGATAACCAGAAGAACAATAGCCGAAACACTAAGCCCTGCTCCGATTCCGTTTGCAATTGAACTAAGGACATCTTCGCCAAGTGTAAATGGACGCGGCTGACGTGCATTGTAAGACAAGCGGGCGTTTGCTTTTTGCGCTCTAAGCTCACGCTTGCGCTCTCGTTCAGCCGCCTTTTCCTTTTTCTTTTCTGCATCCATAGAATAGTCAACTTTTATCTGATGGATTTTTTCCTTTGCCTGCGCCTTTATAGTTTTTATGGCTGCTTTTCTTTTTGCCTTTAAGGATTTTCTTGTGATTCTGCGGGTAATATCGCCCATGACAAACCTCGTTAAAATTAATTGAAACCTCTAAAAACTTAAGTTCTTTTGAGGAAATTCTGTGCGTGTATTATACAACATTCCAAGTCTTTTTTAAATACATCAATTCAAAGTGAAATCAGCGTTAAAGCTTCAATATAAAAACACCCGGCATCTTTTTGGACACCGGGCAAAATGAAAGGAGGAAAAAATGAATAAGAATTAACTTATTTTGAGCTGCTTCTTTTCTTTGAAACAACATCAAAGATTACAGCAAGCAAAAGAACAAGACCTTTTACCGCGCGCTGCCAGTTAGCATCAACACCAAGGATTGACATACCGTTATTAAGGATTCCCATAAAGACAGCACCGATTACAGCACCGCCAACAGTTCCTGTTCCGCCGTAAGCAGAAGCTCCACCGATAAAGCATGACGCAATCGCATCCATTTCATAGCTTGTTCCAACTGTAGGAGCGGCAGAGTTCAATCGAGCGGCGCAGACAAGTCCGGCAACAGCAGCAATGAATCCCATGTTTGTGTAAGCAAAGAACATAACGTTGTCTGTGTTTACACCGGAAAGACGGGCAGCTTTTTCGTTTCCGCCGATTGCATAAAGATAGCGGCCAGGAACTGTATTTTGTGTGTAGTAAGAATAGATTCCGACAATAACCGCAAGAATCACAAGAATAAGCGGAAGTCCTTTGTCCTGGGCAAGAAGCCAGCCAACAAGCATAATCACAGCACACAAAACAACCTGCTTTCCGATAAATGAGCCTGCAGAAGACACAGAATATCCCTTTCTCTTTTTTGAAGCGCGGCTATAAACTGCGGAAGCAACAGTAACAAAGCAGCAGATAACGGCAATAATCAAAGTTACAATCAAAGTAATCTGGGCATTCTTGTCAACAAGAGCATAATAGGCATCTTCTGAAGCTTCAAAAAGCTCGTCTGTAGCCTGCTCAAGCGCAAGGTCCGGAAGATAGCTGTTGAAGATGTTCATGAACGTTGAAGGGAACGGAGAAATTGTCATTCCGCCAAGAAGAATCAAGGCAACTCCGCGCCACAAAAGCATTCCAGACAAAGTGCAGATAAACGGCGGAATATGCACATAGGCAATAAAAAATCCGTGCCATGCGCCGATTGCTGTTCCGACAATAAGACATACAATAATTGAAGGAATAACTGGCCAGCCAAGGTTTACAATTAAAATTCCTGCAACTGCACCAACAAGACAAATTACAGAACCAACAGAAAGGTCAATGTTTCCGCCGGTAAGAATACACAGAAGCATACCAGTTGCAAGAATTACAACCCAGGCGTTCTGGTTTATAAGGTTTGTAATATTTTCCGGAGCAAAAAGCGAGCCTTTTCCGAATCCAACAATCAAAGCCTGAAAAAACAGCATGACTGCCAGAAGAATAAAAATCATCGTGTTGCCCTTAAGCATTTTCTTTAAGCTGTTTGTGTTAACTGCCATATTTACACTCCTAATAAAGTTTGGCTATTTATTTTCCGAGCTGATGATGCATGACATGATTTTTTCCTGGCTTGCATCCTTAGCGTCCATTTCTGCAATCATGCGGCCTTCATTCATAACATAAATGCGGTCGCTCATTCCAAGTACTTCCGGCATTTCAGAGGAAATCAAAATTACTGATTTTCCTTCTGCAACCATACGGTTTATAATGCAGTAAATCTCGTACTTTGCGCCAACATCGATTCCGCGTGTCGGCTCATCAAGAATCAGAATATCCGGGTCGGCAAAAAGCCATTTTCCAAGAAGAACTTTCTGCATATTTCCGCCCGAAAGATTTCCTACAGCTTCATCTACAGTTGCGCATTTTGTACGCATTTCCTTTGCTGAATTCTGGGCAACGCGTCTGCATTCGTCAAAGTTGTAGATTCCGTGCTTAGAAACTTTTTCCGGCTTTGCTGAAACTGTGTTCTGCGTGATTGTTTCCGAAAGAATAAGTCCGTTGCCTTTGCGGTCTTCTGTTACATAAGCAATCTTGTGGTTGATTGCCGACTTTACATTCGGAAGATCAATTTCTTTTCCGTTGAGAAAAATCTGCCCGGAAATATTCGCGCCATAGGAATGTCCAAAGATGCTCATTGCAAGTTCCGTGCGTCCGGCTCCCATAAGCCCCGAAATTCCAAGAACCTCGCCTTTGCGCAAGTTGAAATTCACATTGTCGCAAACCTTGATTCCATCGAAAACAGGATGGTCCACGCACCAGTTCTTGACTTCAAAGCAGACATCTCCAACTTTTGAAGCGCGCTTAGGAAATCTATCTGTAATATCACGGCCAACCATCGCCGCAATAATTGTATTCTCTGAAAAATCGTCTTTGCTCTTGTCGAGCGTTTTTATTACAGCGCCGTCGCGGATAACTGTAATTTTGTCAGCAACATAAGAAATTTCATTCAGCTTGTGGGAAATAATAATTGAAGTCATTCCCTGCTTTTTGAATTCAAGGAGCAAATCCAAAAGATGCTTGGATTCGTTTTCGTTCAAGGAAGCAGTTGGCTCGTCCAAAATCAAAAGCCGAACTTTTTTTCCAAGTGCCTTGGCAATTTCTACAAGCTGCTGCTTGCCAACGCCAATGTCCTTTATAAGTGTATGTGATGATTCTTTAAGACCAACTTCCGCAAGAAGGGAATCAGCCTTGTCGAATGTTTCTGCCCAGTCAACCTTGAATTTTGAGCCGCGCTCATTTCCAAGGAACATATTTTCTGCAATCGTCAGAAGAGGAACAAGAGCCAGCTCCTGATGAATAATTACAATGCCCAGCGATTCGCTGTCTTTTATTGTCTGGAATTTGCAGAGTTTGCCGTCATAGATAATATCGCCGGAATAAGAGCCGTATCCGTAAATGCCGCTTAAAACATTCATAAGAGTAGACTTTCCAGCTCCGTTTTCGCCGCAGAGAGCATGAATCTCGCCTTCTTCCACAGAAAGCGTAACGTTGTTCAGAGCTTTGACGCCAGGAAACTCTTTTGTAATATTCCGCATTTCCAATAATGCTTTTGCCATTGGAATCTCCTATTTTAAGCCGATTATAAACTTCTAAAAAAGACGGGGCTTTTGACCCCGCCTTGACCATTTTAGCTTTTGCTATTTAAGCTGAGCTTCTGTGTAGTATCCAGAATCAACAAGGAGAGCCTTGTAGTTTGAAACATCAGCATAAACTGGATCACAAAGGTATGAAGGAACGATTCCTTTTCCATTGTCGTAAGTCTTTGTGTCGTTGATTTCTGGTTTTGTTCCCTGAAGAAGAGCGTCAACCATTCCAACAACTTTTTCTGCCAAAGTGCGAGTGTCCTTGAATACAGACATTGCCTGAGTTCCCTTGAGCATGTTCTTTACAGAACCAATGTCGCAGTCCTGTCCAGTAACAATCGGGAAGTTTGCCTTTGTGTAGCCAGCCGCAACAAGAGCGTTTGTGATTCCCATTGCAACAGAGTCGTTTGAAGAATAAACAGCGTCAAGTTTTGTTCCGCGTGGACCGTATCCGTTTGAAGTGATAAGGTTTTCCATGCGTTTCTGTCCTTCTTCTGTAGACCAGTTCAAAGTTGCGCACTGTGCTTTTGAAGTCTGTCCTGAACGGCAAACGAGAACTCCGCTGTCAAGGTAAGGCTTGAGTGTGTCCATTGCTCCGCCGAAGAAGAAGTTGATGTTGTTGTCATCTGGAGAACCTGTGAAGAATTCGATGTAAGCAGGATCAGATTTTGTGCGGTTCTTAAGATTCAGCTTGTCAACAAGATATTCACCCTGAATTGTTCCTACTTTGTAGTTGTCGAATGTCGCATAGTAAGAAACTGAATTTGTGTTCATAATCAAGCGGTCATAAGCAATAACCGGAATTCTCTTTTTCTTTGCACCGTCAAGCGCGTTTTTAAGAGCTGAACCATCGATAGAAGCAACAACAAGAACGTTGCATTTTCCAGTAATCATGTTTTCAATCTGGGAAACCTGAGTTGCAATGTCATTGTTAGCATACTGCAAGTCAACAACATAGCCTGCTTTTTCCAGCTGAGCCTTCATGTTTGCTCCGTCCTGGTTCCATCTCTGCAAGTCTTTTGTAGGCATAGAAACACCTACTTTTGTTCCTTTCTTTTTTGCTGCGAAACATGGAAGCACGAGCGCGCAAGCCAAAAGAACAGCGATAATTTTTTTCATAAGATAAACCTCCTTAAAAATGCATATCTTATTTTTTTTAGTTAACAGAACTCCAAAAATGTTCCGTTACTTTCTAACTTGATTAAAGTATACAATATGAAACGTTTTCTGAATTCCCGATTTTCTTGATTATTTTGTTAATTTATGTGATTTTTTGAATAAATCTATAAAAAATAAAAGAAAACTATTAGGATTTTTTTGTTGTAAGAAAAATGCAGAATGGAAAAACGCAAAATATTCCCTGAAACAAAAAACTCCGGGCAAGGAGGCTTACATTCCTTTTCCCGGAGCATATTCTACAAAGGTCTCGAGGTTGAACCCTATTGTATAAAAATTAGTTTTGTCATTCCCATGCATGACACTTTGTCATTCCCCGACTAATCGGGGAATCTTTTATTTCATTATCAAGCCAAGCCCAACAATGACATTCCAGCTATTTCACTCTCTTGTAGCCGTAAACCGCCAAGTCTCCAAGTTCTTCTTCTATGCGCAAAAGCTGATTATACTTTGCCATGCGGTCTGAACGAGATGCAGAACCTGTTTTAATCTGTCCTGAATTTGTTGCAACTGCGATGTCGGCAATTGTTGAATCTTCAGTTTCGCCGGAACGGTGAGAAGTTACGCTTGTATATCCGTGGCGGTGAGCCATTTCAATTGCATCAAGAGTTTCTGTAAGAGAGCCAATCTGATTTACTTTTATAAGAATTGAATTTGCGCATCCAAGCTCAATTCCTTTCTTAAGATATTCAACATTTGTAACAAAAAGGTCATCGCCAACAAGCTGGCATTTTGAGCCGATTTTATCAGTAAGAAGTTTCCAGCCTTCCCAGTCGCTTTCTGCCATTCCGTCTTCAATTGAATCGATTGGATATTTTGAAATAAGATCCGCAAGATAATCAGCCTGCTGTGCCGAAGTAAGTTTTTTTCCGTCCGCGCCTTCTTTCCAAGTATAATCGTAAATTCCGTTTTCATAGAATTCAGATGAAGCGCAGTCCATTGCGATTTTTACATCTTTTCCAGGCTCATATCCAGCTTCTTTTATAGCCTTTACGATTGTGTCAAGAGCGTCTTCTGTTCCGTCAAGCTTTGGAGCAAATCCGCCTTCATCGCCTACAGCAGTTGAAAGTCCGCGTGCCTTTAAAACAGCCTTCAAGCTATGGAAAACCTCTGTTCCCATGCGGATTCCTTCTTTAAATGAAGAAGCTCCAACCGGGCGAATCATAAATTCCTGGAATGCGATAGGAGCGTCTGAATGCTGGCCGGCATTTATAATGTTCATCATTGGAACTGGCAATGTGTAAGTATTTGTTCCGCCAATGTAACGGTAAAGAGGAATGCCAAGGTAAGCTGCGGCTGCTTTTGCCACTGCAAGTGAAACTCCAAGAATTGCATTTGCTCCAAGCTTGGACTTTGTTTTTGTTCCGTCAAGCTCAATCATTTTTTTGTCAATCGCACGCTGCTCAAGTCCGCACATTCCGATAAGAGCCGGGGCAATTACTTTGTTAACATTTTCAACTGCCTTGAGAACGCCTTTTCCCAAGTAGCGTTTTTTGTCTCCGTCGCGCAATTCAAGAGCTTCATTCTCACCAGTAGAAGCTCCAGAAGGAACTGATGCTCTGCCAAACGCGCCGCTTTCCAAAGTAACGTCAACTTCTACTGTAGGATTTCCGCGAGAATCAAGAATTTCACGTCCGACAATTTTCTGAATTTTACAACCGCCCATAATTTCCTCCTGGGATAAAAAGAATAGTTAGCTATTGCTAATTTCTTTAAATATAATAAAATCTATTAAATTTTTCAAGTTAAATTCAAAAGATTTTCAAGAACCTTCATTTTTGTGCCACGACACTTGTCATTCCCTAACTTGATCAAGGAATCTAGCAAAATTTGTAACATAAGATTATCGGATCAAGTCCGATAATGACATATCAAAATACAAAACTCTACATTTATCCTGCAACTCAAAATTATTGAAACAAACAGGCAAAAAAGCTATAATTTGCAATCATGATAAACCCATTAGCACAAGAATTAAATGACGCGCTCAAAGGCACAACGCCAGGCGAGCTGCTTTCTGATGTTGGAACAAGACTTTACTTTCCAAAGGGAATAATCGCACAAAGCGCAGAAGCCAAAAAACTTGGTAAAACTGCAAACGGAACAATCGGAACCACAGTTGTTGAAGGCAAACCTATTATGCTTCCTTCTATAAAAAAATATGTGCCGGACTTAACTTCTTCAGAACTTGTAGGATATGCGCCGACAGCAGGAAATCCGGATTTGCGTGCAATGTGGAAAGAATCAATTATCCGCAAAAATCCGCTTTTAAAAGATAAAAAATTCTCATTGCCGGTTGTTGTTCCTGGCCTTACAGCGGGAATTTCCTACCTTGCAGACCTTTTCCTTGATGAAACAAAGCCGCTTGTTGCAGCAGATCCGTCTTGGGACAATTACGTTCTTATTGCCGAAGCAAGACGAAACGCAAAATTCGTTCAGTTCAAGATGTTCAAGGATGGAAAATTCAACATTGAAGGATTGAAAGAAACTATGCAAAAACAGGCTGAATCTGGCTCTGTCCGCATTCTTTTGAATTTTCCGCAGAACCCTTCAGGCTACAGCCCGACTTCCGACGAAGCAAAACAGCTTGTTTCAATTGTAAAGGAAATTGCGGAAAAAGGCGCAAAAGTAATGGTTTGGTGCGATGATGCGTACTTCGGACTGAACTATGAAGACGATATAGAAAAACAGTCGCTATTTGCATATCTTTGCGACCTGCACGAAAATGTTCTTGCCGCAAAAATCGACGGACCTACAAAAGAAGATTTTGCCTGGGGATTCAGAACTGGATTTATAACTTTTGGCTGCAAAGGACTTTCTGACGCGCAATACGAAGCTCTTGTAAAAAAACTCATGGCTGCAATCCGCTCGTCAGTTTCATGCGCGGCAACTCCATCTCAGTCGCTGATTTTAAAAGCGGCATCAGACGGAAAACTCGAAGAAGAAAAAGCTGAATTCCGCAAAATTCTTGAACGCCGTTATAAACTTGTGCGCGAATTTGTTTCCACACACGAAAGCAAATTTATAAAGCCGCTTCCATTCAATTCAGGCTACTTTATGTCTTTTGACACAATGAGCATTGACGCAGAAAAATTAAGGCAGAAACTTTTAAACGACCGCGGAATCGGAACAATTTCCATAGACGCAAAAACTTTAAGAGTTGCCTTCTCAAGCCTTGATGAAGAAAAAATCAACATTGTTTATCAGGCGATTTACGACGTTGCGGATGAACTTGGAAAATAAAAAATTTCTTGCAATTATAACCGCGCTGATTTCTCTTTTGCTTGCCTCCTGTAAAAATTCGGGAAGCAAGCCGTTGATTATCTGGACAGACAATGCGGAAATTGTTTCTTACGTTGAACTTTTTAACGCCACGCACGAAAACATAAGCGCATTTGCAGTCTACAAAGAGGAAGCGGCGCGTTCACTTCCGCCTGCAAAAGACGAGCTTACCCCGGATTTGGTTGTAGGCTCTTGGCTTAAAAATTCCGCAACACGAAAATATTTTCAGCCGCTGGATTATCTTTTTCAAGAAAAAAGCCTGAACCGCACTTTGTTTTACAAGCAGTTTCTTGAATACGGACAAATAAACGACAAGCAATATCTTATTCCAATAAGTTTTAATTTGCCCGCAATGATTTTCAGCAAAAAAAATGAAAGCTTTGTAGAGTCAGAGCATTTTTTAAATCTTGAGCAGATAAGGACTTTTTCAGCAGCATTCAACAAAAAAAATAAAAACGGAACATATACAGCGATGGGATACGCGCCTTCCTGGGACACAGACTTTATGTATCTTGTAACAAAACTTTACGGAGCAGCCTACCACGAAAAAGGAACAAGCTTTATATGGAACGAAAAAGCGATGGAAACTTCAATTTCCGAAATGCGCCAGTGGACAATCGCACGCAATTCCAGCACTTCCGCAGAGCAAAACTTTCAGTTCCGCTACCTTTATATGCCGGGCTACAAGCAAATTGCCACAACACGTTGCCTTTTTTCGCACACAACCAGCGACAAGCTTTTTACACTCACGGATGCGCAGATTACAGATCTTTCATTCAGGTGGATTGAGCAGGACAATAAAATTCCAGTTGAAGACAATATTTTAAGCATCGGGCTTTACAAAAAATCCGAGCATTCGGCGCAAGCCGAAGAATTTATTTCTTGGTTTATGAAAATTGAAACTCAAAAGCTTTTAATTGAGCGCACGGAAAAAATGAAGCTGGACACCGTAAATTTTGGAATCGCAGGCGGATTTTCTACATTGCGCGAAGTAAACGAAAAATTTTACCCGGCATTCTACAGACATCTTTTGGGAAATATGCCGCCGGAACAATTTATAACATTGCCGAATATTCTTCCGTATAGATGGAACAGCTTAAAATCAAACGTAATAATTCCGTATTTAAAAGACAGCACAAAAACAGAAAATTCAGGCGCAGTTCAGTCGCTTGAAGAACGAATTGCTGAATGGACAAAGCAGTTCTACTAACAGCAAAAGCCGGCTAAACTTTTTATTTTAAATTCCGATACATAAGATAGTGTAAAGAAAATTGCTTGCACTAAACTGAGGGTAGACTTATGTATTCAAACGGAATCAGCCTAAACGCGGCATCTTATAGAACTCTTTTCTCTACTTCTTCAGGCTCGCTCTGTGTTCCAGTAAAGCCTAGCGCGGTTATATATTCTCAATTTGACTACGTACATGGAACTGCAACCGAACACGGACAGCGCGGAGTTCCAATAAACCGCCTGCGCATTTTAAACACACTGATTTCACAGCTTGTTTCCATGAAGCAAAAGCCAGCCCTTTCCGAAGAAGAAGCCACAGGACTTTCCGAAGAACAAAAAGACGAGCTTATAAAAAGCTACCAGCAGCAAATTAAAACTGCAATTGCCGCTAGTAGCGCACAAGGACAAGCAGCTTACGGACTTGCAGGTCTTATGCCGGAAGCAGGCGCAGTTGTTTCAGTTTCAGCATAAAAATTACGCCCAGATAAACCAAAGCAAAGCAGATGCGGCGGCCGTTGTAATAAGCGTGAACGGAACTCCGATTTTAAGCCAGCCAGAAAATTTCATAGGATAATTTTCTTTCTTTAAAATTCCCATTGCAACAATATTCGCGCTCGCACCAAATGGCGTAAGGTTTCCGCCGAGGCAGCTTCCGACCAAAAGCGCAAACATAAAAAGCTCCGGGTTTATTCCGATTTGTGCCGCCATTCCGCCAGCAACAGGAAGCATCGCGATTATATAAGGAACATTGTCAACAAATCCGCTTACAATAACAGAAATCAAAAGGATTATAAAAAAGCCCGCAACTTCGGAACCGCCTGTAACATTCACAAGCAAATCAGCAAGGTCATTCAAAAGCCCAGTCTCTTTTATTGCGCCGATTACAACAAAAATTCCAAGCAGGAAAAAAATAGTTTCCCAGTCAAGTTCTTTTACAACTTTTGCAGTTTCGGCGTTTGTTTTTTTCTGAAACAACTTGAACCAAAGCAAGCACAAAATTCCAATCGACATGACCAAAGTTCCGCTCAAATACTCAAACCGGGTATTCACAAACGAAACTCCGGCAAGTCCAAAAATCATAAGCAAAAGGCAAACAAAAGGAACCCAGGAAATTACTTTTTCACTTTCAACCTGAACTTTGTTTTTTCTATTTTTCGCAAAGAAGAAATAAAAGAAAACGCATCCGGCAAGCATTCCAGCCTGAATTATAAAGAAAATTGAAGGTTTCCCCAAATAAAAAAAGAAGTCGTTGAAATTGTATCCGGCGTAGCTTGCAAAAATCATTGAAGGCGGATCTCCAACCAAAGTCGCAGTTCCCTCAAGGTTGCTCATAACGGCAAGTCCCATCATAAAAAATGTAGGATTTATTTTCAGCTTTGAGCAAAGCGCAAGTCCAATCGGAGCCATAACAAGAACCGTAGCGACATTTTCAACAAAAATTGAAATTATTCCCGTCATCGCAAGAATCGCAACCATCGCAATGCAAGTGTTCCGGCTGCTGTTCACAATTTTGTCAGCGATTTTTACTGGAACTTTTGAATAAATAAAAAGCGAGGCAATAATCATGCTGCCAAGATAAATCATAATAACGTTCCAGTTTATGATTTCAAATACAGAATGATAAAGCGCGTATATTCTCTGCGGAAACTGTCCTTCAAGCGCAACTACATCCTGCGGAAGCGGAAAAATCTGCCCCGGAAAAAAAGTCGCAATAATAACAACAAGAACTGCCGCTCCAGTTGTAAATAAAACTTTTTTGTTCTGAAATAAAATCACAAGCGCATACATCAAAAACGCAATAAGCGCAACCAAAGTTTTCATATTAAGCATAATTTCTCCAACTATCTATTTAAAATATCTTGCAGTAAGAGCATCAGCAAGACAGCGTGCTTTTCGTATTGTCTGAAGAACGAGCGGCACAAAAACTGGAATTATCGATTTTAATTTTTTTATTCCTTTTGCGCTGCCAAATGTTCCGCGGATAATCTGTGTTTTTATAATGCCCGAAAATTCATCTAAAAGCAACGGTATAAATCTAAAAATAATTCCAACTATCAAGACAACGCATCTGACAGGAAATTTAAAGAAATTCAGCGGCTTCAAAATAGCGGCGATTCCGTCCATAACCTGCCGTTCATCCGCAGTAAAAATATAAGTTCCAATCGCAAAAATGGCGCAGATTGAATGAACAAAGGAAGCTGCAAAAAGCAAAAGTTTCCGCGGCGTGACGAAAATCATTTTCCAGCTGAAAAGAATTTTGTCTCCTTCATAAACAGGAAAAAGAATAATTCCGAGCAAAGAAAAAATCACAATCCAAGGAATGAGTTTCGCAATTATTTTAAAAGAATTTTTTAGCGGCGATTTTGCAAGAACGGAATACAAAATGTTTATAAAAATCATCGCAATGCAAGCCGGAAACGGAAGCAAAATTGAAACAAAAAACAGAATCAAAAATAAAAATGTTTTCTTGCCTGCGGAAAGCGAATTTACAAACGAAGGCGGAATTTTTTCAGGCGCAGAAAAAACTGAAGCCGCTTTGGAAATTTTTTCAAGAAGTGAAGCATTTTCAATTAGCTCCATTTCCTTTAAATTGCCCAAATCTGAATCTGAATTTTTTTCAGGCTTGGAAATCAAATCTTCCCAGCGAAGTCTGAAATCAGCAGCTTCCGCTTCTTGAAATCTATGCGTGCTAAACAAAACAGTTTTTCCGCTTTCAGTGAGTTTTCTAAAAGATGCAAGGAGATTTTTTCTTGAAACCGGATCCAAGCCAGCAGTCGGCTCGTCAAAAATCAAAATGTCGCTGTCAAGTGCAATAAGCCCCGCAACAGAAAGTTTTCGTTTTTCACCGCCGCTAAGCGAAACAACCGGAAGATTTCCGTATTTTTTGTAATCAAGCCCAGCAAGTTCCATGGATTTTTTTACACGCTCAAAAAGTTCCTTGCCTTTTATATTTTTATTTTTAGGACCGAACGCAACGTCATCCGCGGAATATGGCTCAAACAATGCAGCTTCGCTTTCCTGCAAGCCAAGCACCGGCCGGCTCAAAGCATAAATTTTTCCGCCTTGATTTTTTTTAAGACCAGCAAGACATTCAAACAACGTTGATTTTCCGCAGCCGCTCGGTCCTGTCAAAGCAACAAGAGTTCCTTTTTTAAGCTCAAAAGAAATATTTTTAAAAACTGAAAAATTGCCATAAGAAAACGAAAGTTCCTGAACTTTTAAAGCCGTTTTTTCAAATTTATTTTTTTCTGAATTTAAATTTTTAAACGAAGTGTATTCACCGTCAATTCCAAAAATCGCTTCAAAAATATTTTTGTTTTCTTTAAATTCTTTTGGCGAGCCGTCAAAAATTATCTGTCCCTGCTCCATCACAACGATTCTTTTTGCAGCCAAAGCTTCGTCCAAATCGTGCGTAACAGAAATAACGGTGTGCCCTTTTTTGTTCCAAGCGTTTACAAATTCCACAAGCTGATTTTTTGAATCCGGATCAAGCATTGCCGTGGCTTCGTCAAGAATCAGCAAATCCGGAAAAAGCGCAAGGATTCCGCTGAAAGCAAGCCGCTGAGTCTGCCCCAAAGAAAGCTCAAAAGTTTTGCTCAACGCTTTGTCCACAAGAGAAACGACAGAAAGACATTCGATTGTGCGCAGTTCAATTTCCGCTTCCGTCATGCTAAGATTCTGCGGACCAAAAGCCGTGTCGCGCTCAACGATTCCGGCTACAATCTGCTCTTTTGGCTGCTGAAAAACAATGCCGGGAAGAATTCCATTTTGCTTTATAACTTCACCTTTTGAAGGCTCAAAAAATCCTGCAATAAGTCGGGCAAGCGTGCTTTTTCCAGAACCGTTAAGCCCAAGAACCGCAATATATTCGTCTTTGCTCACAGAAAAATTTATATTTTTAAGCGCAATTTTATTTGAACGAGGATATTCATAGTAAACATTTTTTAGCTCAAGCAACGGCATTTTCAAAAAGTCCTAGCTGGAAAAAACGGTTTGCATCCCAAACTTGAAAGTTCATAAAAAATACATTCAAATCCGATGTTTTTTGTTAAATTTAACATCGCAAATGAAGGTTTTTGTCCGCCGCGAGGTCTAAAACAACTTCCCGGATTTATAGTAAAAATTTCACCAAGTTTTTCTGCTGCAATATGAGTGTGGCCGTAAAGCGCAATTTTGCAGTTGTTTTTCTTTGCCGCGGAAACAATTTCACCAGTGCCAAGATAAAGAGAATTTCTGTGTCCGTGCGTAAAAAAAATTCTTTGTCCGCAGGCTTCAAGCACGTTAAAAATCGGAACTTTCAGCTGAACATAATAAGGCTCGTCGGAAAGAACATTTCTAACAGGATAAAGGTCAGCGTCATTGTTTCCTTCGACAATTCCAATTACAGGCGGAATAATAGCTTTAACTTCAGCTTCATCAACGGCATTTGAAATCAGATTGGAAATATCGCAAATTCCATCGCCGCAAAAAACAAGGGCATCGCTTATAACTCCAAACTGACGCAAAATCAGCAAAAGATTAGAATACGCGCCATGAGAATCCGACACCACAAGAATCCGC
The DNA here is from genome assembly GCF_934725225.1 of uncultured Treponema sp. Taxonomy (NCBI): domain Bacteria; kingdom Pseudomonadati; phylum Spirochaetota; class Spirochaetia; order Treponematales; family Treponemataceae; genus Treponema; species uncultured Treponema sp. The sequence goes on along the minus strand of NZ_CAKVAM010000007.1, from coordinate 28,723 downwards.
GCAGAATCTTTTATTGCGAGTTTTTGTATTTCTTCACGGCTGCCGATAAGCAAAGATTCGTCTTGTAAAAGTGTGTTCAATTTATTCCGCCGAATTTAAAATTATAAAATGATTTCTTGACTGAATTCCAGTTTCGCTATCAACGTAGCGGGCAACTTTTCTTTTTCCTGCCACAGCCTGAACATGATAATAAAGGTCGCTGTCCTGCGGAAGAACAAACGGAAGCTCCGCGGCATATTCAACAGCCGAAATCAAAAGCGCCAAAGTGTCGTCGTCTTCATTTTTATTTTCTTCGTCGCCAAACTGAATTCCAGCCGTATATTCATGGTCAATCACAAAACTGCAAGTGAATTCCTGTCCCAAAACATCATCCTGCGGAAAAATCGAAAAAACATTGAACGGCGGATTTCCATTCCACTCTTCTTTTATTCTTGCAAGCGGAGAATGCGTATTTTCTGGCGCGCCAAGAAGAACAATTCCATGCACATTGTTTTTTTCAATTATATCACGCAAACTTGAAATTCTGCCATGCAAATCATCTGGAAAAACAATCGGAAGAACAAGTCCGCCGTTTTCAGCAAGTCCGAATTTTTTCTCCAAGGAATTTATCGCCTTTTTTACAAAATCATCGTCATTAAAACCGTATCCAATAAGCACGCAGACAATTCCATTTTCACTTGTCCAAAAATTTTCTTTTAGCGCAGAAGAACTTTCGCGCGGCTGAATTTCAATAGAGTCGTCTGAAGCAACTTTTATGCTGGGAACATTTTTTTCTTTGCAGCCTGAAAAAATAATCGCAAAAGCAAAAAAAAGAAGTTTCCACATTAAAACAATTTTCTTTTTTAATTTCATTTTTTAAAATTCCATTTTATAAAACAAACGAACCCCGCTGCAAAAATAACAACGGGGCGCATTTTGGGTTACTTTACAAAATCACAAGTTTTTCGTTAATAAATCAATCTCCCCAGTTAATATTAATCTTAACTGCACCTGTTGTTTTAGTAGAAGGTGTAGGAGTAGTGCCAGGTTTTGTGCCGGAAGAACTTCCTGAACCGGAAGAACTTCCTGAACCGGAAGAACTTCCTGAACCGGAAGAACTTCCTGAACCGGAAGAACTTCCTGAACCAGATGAACTTCCTGAACCAGATGAACTTCCTGAACTTGAAGAATCTCCCGAAGGAGCTGAATCTCCTGAAGTACTCGTTGATGAATGACCAGCATCGGTCTCTGCGGCAATTGCATTAGCTTCACCAGAAATTAAATTTATTCCCATAGATTCGCTTCCAAAAGAACTTCCTGCGCTTGACACAACTTTTTCTGTATGAGGATTTGAAGGTCTGCTTGCTATAACATCAGACTTGCTGACCTGGCCTGCAAAAACTGGAACTCCATTTTTTTCTCCAACTTCTGCGCTAGAAGTAAACGGAGTTGATTTTGGATGTTCTTCGGCGGCAACGTTTCCGTCAGAAGTTTCATTTGCAGAAGCAACTGTTCCTGCATTGCTTTCTTCAGATGGAGCGATGTCAGTAGAATTATCCTCGGATTTAGCAACTTCCGCAGAAGAAGCTTCAGGACCGCCAAAACTTACAAGTCCCTGCATAACAGAAAGGCGTCCAGAAGAAGTAACTTTGAATTCCGTTCCTCTTACCGAAGCCGTTGCAACCGCTGAACGAACTTTGAAGCCGACTTTTCTTCCATCAGAAGAAGAAACATTTGCTTTGAGCGAGCCTGAATCAATATAAATCTGAGTTGAATCCTTGTTTTCCATTGCGACCATGTTCTCAATTGTAATTCTTGTCAACGGTCCCAATGTAAAATTTGTTCCTTTTACAGAAACTACAGCATTCGATTTAAATCCAGTTGAAATAACGGCGCCCTTTTCCTGAATAATATCGCCCTCTTCAACAGGAATCCACATTCCGCCTTCCAGAATTTCAACTTTGCCTTCAATGCTTACAAATTTCGCTTCCAAAGCAGAAGCTGAAAAGCCCGCAAAAGCTGCAAAAGCAAGCAACGGCAAAAACTTAAAACTCAATTTCATACAACACCTCCTAAAATTTTACGGTTAAAACGAAATAACCGCATTAAGCGCAATTTCTGTTCTGCTGGAATCACTTGAATCTCCTGCAAAATGGCTTGCAGAAAGCGTAAAAGCAACATCAGAGAACAAGTAATACTTTGCATTTCCATAAACTTGGAAACCATAATAATCAAACGCACTATCATCTCTGTCAAGGAAAACAACATCTCCACCAACAGCACAATAAAGCTTGTCAATTGGAACTATAGATGCTGACAATCCAGCTTTTGAAATTCCTTTATAAATAGTTTTGTCTAATAATCTTGATCCTAATTCTGATCCGCCTGAATAAGTCGGTTCATCAGCTGAAAGACAGGCTGTAACCTGTGTAAATCCAATAAACGGAACAAAAGGACCTCTGTCTCCAGAAGCATAAAAAGCAGAAAGCGTAATAGAAGAAGACTTAAAATCCGGGAACAAAGAAATATTTGCTTTTCCCAAAAATCCAAAATCAGAAAAATCTGTAGAACAGGCAGTTCCGCTCAAGCCGTAAAAAAGCATAGGAGCAAGCGGTCCGTCCAAGCGCAAAGTTCCGTAAAAACGGTTGTCTTCATCTTTTGGAGAATCAGCAGGACCTTCTGTGTCCCAAAATCCAAGGCCTTCCAAAGAAATTGTCTGGTTGAGCAACAAATACGGAAAACTGATTTTTACTCCGCCTGCTATGTAAGGAGCGCAAAAATCATAGAAGTCATTTTCATCATCTGGAGTCCATTCGTAGCCACTGCTGTTCATAATGGAAATATTCTTTAAATTCAAAAGCCCTGTGTATCCGCCAAATACAGAAACATCAAGCCAGGAAGCAGAAAACTGCGCAGAAGCTCCGTCAAGTGATTGGGCAAAAACAGTTTGCGAAAGATCTGACAAGAAAAGGCGGCCCGCATCCAAGAAGAATTTTCCAGCAGAACATTCTATAATAGAAGAAAACTTCAAAGTATTTAAATCTGCAATAAATTCATTTTCGCTATTCTCATGGTCGCCAAAGATTTTTTCATAGCTATGGCTAAGGCTGGCTTCTAAAGAAAGAAATGTTGTGCCTTTTTTATTGAAAGGAATTTTTGCAAGCGCAGAAAAAGCCTCGCTCTGCTTTAATCTAGGCTCACTGTATTCTTCGCCATCAAATTTCAAGTCTGTGTTATCGCCCAAAAAGAAAGAAAGTTCAGCAGAAAAAGCAAATGCAGTGAAAACTGAAAATAAAACGGCGGCAAAATATTTTTTTATATTCATGCTAGTTTCTCACCTCATAAAAATCAATGCAGTCTGTAACAACATTAAGAAATTCCCTGCCAGTCGGAATGCGCTTTGGATCAAAAGAAAATGGAATTACGCCGCCATTGCGAAGCTGCTTAAAGGCATAGCGCGGACTTGGAAAAAGCTTCATCATAAGGCTGTCTGGAACATCCCAAGTAAAATAGCACAGCCAGGCAAGATTTTCAAAATTGATAAAATCTTCCGCGGAAATCTCTGCTTTTATGGCTGGTTTAGAATACTCTTCTCCTATTTTTTTCCAAGCATCAACAGCGTCTTCTTCTGAATCGTCATCTGAAATATAGCCCATTGCGACTGCTGTAAAATATGCGGCAGTTCCGTAAGTGAGCTTTTCAGCAGATACAGTTTTCTCCACCATTTCCGCAGACTGAGAAAAAACAGCCGAAACAGAAATGAGAGCAAACAGAAAAATCGAAGTAAAAAATTTCATATCACTCCTCTAAAAATAATATTCACAAATGTTCATTTACAAGAAATTATACTATATGATATAGTTTTTGTCATGGTAATGAAAAATAAATTCAAAGAATTTTTTAAAACTAAGACAGAACTGATTATTATGGCGGTTTTTGCGCTTTTGAGCGTACTGGCAATTCAGACAAGCCTTTTTCAAAAGCTCGACTACAGGCTTTATGATTCAATGCTGAAAATAACAAAAGGAATCGAGGCGCATCCAAACATTGTAATTGTAGATGTTGATGACGAATCTCTTGGAAGAGTCGGCTCTTGGCCTTGGACCCGAGATATTTTGGGAAACGCCTTAATCCGCATGAAGGAATTCGGCGCAAAACAAGCTGTATTCGATATTGAATACATTTCACCTTCTTCAAAAGGCGTAAACGAAAATTTAAGCGACACAGTAAACAAGACTTTTATAGACGGCGAGCAGGCGATTTCAAGTTCAATTTCGGAATTTGCGAGCGGAATTGAAGGCGGAACGGTAAACGCGAAAAATGCTCAGGAACACGCAGAAAATCTTATTTCAAATGAAATCGACGGAATTCTTTACGAAATGCAAAAGGAAATCACTTCCGGGTTTGAACTTGACTACGATGATTTCTTTGCAAGATGCGTTCAGTTCTTTGGAAACACTTCGCTGACCGTAAACATGAGGCACATTGCGCAAAAAAGCGATGAATCCGAAGAAAATTACGCCAGAACACGCTTTCTTTTTAACAATGTAACAGACGAAAAAAATCTTATTCAAAAAGGAAACATTTATTCAGTAAAAGAAGAAGCAAGCCAGGAACTTGGATTTACTCCGGCGATTCATAAAATTCTTTCACGCGCGCAAGGACTTGGATTTACAAATGTTATTGTAGACAAAGACGGAATCAGGCGCAGAATTGAACTTTTGAATTTTCAGAACGGAAAATATGTCGGGCAGCTTTCGTTTGCGCCGCTTATGAAGCTTTTGGATGTTCAGTCAATGGAAAGAACTTCAAATTCAATAATTCTGCAAGGCTTAAAGAATCCAGACTCAGATTCAAGATACAGCATTTCAATTCCGCTGGATAAGCACGGACGGATGCTGATAAACTGGCTTCACGAAAGTTACGTGGACAGCTTTAGGCACGTTCCGGCGTATTTGCTTTACAACCTTGATCTTGCGGAAAAACTGATAATAGAAAATCTTGCGAATATAAAAAATGCGGATTTATCTTCGCTTTCAGAGGAAGATGCAGAATATATTTTGAATTCCATGTATTTTGAAGACGAATACGAAAAACTTTCAAATTCAAAAAAACGTCTTCTATTAAAGTGCCGCGGATTTGACGAGGAAGGAAAAGCAATAAAAGGCGGACTTTCTGAAGAAGATTACGAAAAATATTTTTCAGCCAGAACAGAATTCTTTAAAAACCTCAAGGAATTTTCTGATTCATTTGCAACAGTTCCGGGATTTGAGCAGATTCCTGAACTTGCGGAACTTTCAAAAAGCATTGAATTTTATCTTCGCGACTTTGAAATGTTAAAAGGCAGCATGGAAGGCGCATTTTGCATAATCGGAAACTCGGCGACATCCAGCACAGATTTGGGAGTAACGCCATTTTCCAAGCAATACGCAAACCTTGGACTTCACGCAAACGTTATCAACACAATTCTTCAGAAAAAATTCATACGCGAAATTGATCCGCTTTGGGGACTTGCATTCTGCGTGATTTTCATTTTGCTTGCAATGCGCATAACGGCAAAATTCAGCACAGGAAAGAAAAACTTCACAAGATTTTTGTACGTAGTTGTTCCGCTTGCGCTGTTTTTCATTTTGATGACGCAGTTCAATATTTATGTTCCGTTTGTAGTTCTTTTTGCATTTTCGTTTCTGAATTATTTTTCGGGAATTATCGTAAATTTCCATGCGATAAATTCGGACAAAAAATTCCTCCAGTCAACATTCAGTGCTTATGTTGCTCCTGCCGTTGTAGATGAAATCATCAAAAATCCGGAAACTGCAAAACTCGGCGGAAACAGCAAAAACATAACCGCGCTTTTTTCAGACGTAAAGACATTCTCCGGATTCACGGAAGCTGTAAACAATGCGGAAGGCGAAAGCAAAGGCGCTGAAAGGCTTGTTTCAATTTTGAACGGATACCTTGGAGCTTTGAGCGATGCGATAATGGACTGCCACGGAACAATCGACAAATATGTAGGAGATGAAATTGTTTCGTTTTTTGGCGCGCCGGTTGACGACAAAGAAAATGCGTTCCATGCGTGCCTTGCAGGAATAAGAATGCTTCAGGCGGAAGCAAAATACAACGAGGAAAACAAAGACAAGCTTCCGATAAATCCGCGCACAGGAGAACCGTTCTATTTGAATTCCCGCGTAGGAATAAACACAGGAAACATGGTCGTTGGAAACATGGGCACAAAAAAGAAGCTCAATTATACGGTCATGGGAAACAACGTAAACCTTGCGTCCCGTCTTGAAGGAACAAACAAAGTTTACAATTCCTGGATAATGTGCTCGGACAGCACTTGGAACGCCGCGGACAACGGAGAAAACAAAGGACTTTTAGTCGCGCGGAAATTCGACTTTGTGCGTGTTGTGAACATTGAAAATCCTGTTCAGATTCACTGCATTTTAGGACTTAAAGACGAACTTCCGGCAAAGCAAATTGAAGCCGCGGAAATTTTCAATGAAGGAATCAAATGGTATTTAAAGGGAAATGATTTCCCTGAAACTCCAAAAGATCCAGAGGATTTCAAGAAAGCGTACCAGTTCTTTAAAAATGCAAAGGAATGCTTCCCGCAGGATATGTCGTCCGATGTGTTTATGAAACGTTGCAGCTACTTTTTAAAATACGGTTCCGGCGAAAAATGGGACGGCGTTTTCACAATGAAAGAAAAATAATACGTCTGGTCAAGGTACGCTTACGCTCAAGACCTTGACTCAGCCGTTTTTAGGGTTTTGATAAACCCTAAATATTGATTCTCGCATCAAGTGCAAGAATGACAGAAAAACTGTAAAAAACAAAAACTCCGTGCCAGTGAAATTGGCACGGAGTTTTTTCAAGCTATTTAATTAGAACTACATTCTTTTTAAAGTAAAAGTATCGCCTGAATCGTCACCAACAAAAACAATCTTTTCGTCAGACAACGAACCAGTCATCGTTTCATTACCTTCACCTAGTGTCAAAATGCTTCCTGAAACAGTGCCATTTCCAGCCTCAGTTGATTCTTGAGGAGAAGCATTGCTTTTGAATATATGAGATTCAAAAGTGCAAGACGCGCCGTTAACAATTACTATATGAGCTTTTGCTAATATTCTTTTTTCATTTGATTCAGCTTCTGCAAGGGCATAAAGATTTCCTTTGAATTCTTTCATTGCAGAACCTTTTTCATCTTTTATGCTTCCGTCAGAATTAATTGTACAAATTAAATCTTCGTCATCGCCGTCAGCTTTTACTGTCAAAGTTGAACCAGAAACTGAATAATCATATTCGCCAGACTCGATAATATTGTTCTTTTTTTCGTCAACAGCTCCATTTTTAAAGTCATACTTAAGTCCAGTGAATTTTACTTTTTGTCCATTAGAATCAAAAGCAAGCATACTAACCCGGATTTTCACCTTGTTAGTTAACTCTGAGGTATATTCCTTTTTTTCAAATTCAATTGAATAATAAGTTTTTCCTGCAAGGATATTTTTTGTAGAAGAAGTTCCATTGCCTTCATTAGTTTCTATAACTGTTTCCTTTACTTCAGTTTTAGTTTCATTTCCGTCTTTGTCTTTTATTGTTACAGACTCGGAAGTATCAACTTTTCCATCTGAGGTTGACTTTGCTTCTGTTGTATTTCCTTTGCTGTCTTTAATAACAATTTTTCCATCTGCCTTTGTATACGTTCCGTTAGAAGTCGTTCCATCCGATGCTTTTATTATAACAGTGCCATCGTCATACAATGTAACAACATCTCCGTTGATTACAATTGCCTGAATAGCCGCCTTAGCGTCATCATCGTCATCACTGCTAGAATTGCAACTTGCAAATGCAAGCGCAAAGACCATAGCTGCCAATACAGCTGAAATTTTAGCAAACTTTCTCATAAGTTCACTCCTTAAAATAAATAGATTCCGCTGAAAAAATTCAGCAACGCCTATTTTACCCCCCCCGGGATTTGTCAAGTACTTTGAGGAATTTTTATGATTTTTTTTGCAGATGAAATTTTACGGTCAAGCCGGATAATAACAAAACCATTAAGTCCTAAGATTACACTTTTTCTGCGCAACTGTTGCTCAATTTTTCATTTTTCCTAATGCACAGACTTTCCCTTGCAAGAAAAAAACTTGACATCTGCCATTTGTGAACTTAAACTGATTTTTAAGATTCCGCAGAAAATGCAAATCTTTTAAAACACACAAACCAACTCAAGGAGGCTTTTTAATGGAAAAGTTTTCAAACATACCGGAAGTCAAGCTCGGAATAATCGCAGTAAGCCGGGACTGCTTTGTAATTTCACTTTCTGAAAAAAGAAGAGCGGCAATCGTAAAGGCATTCGGCTCAAAAGGAAGCCTTTATGAAGCAAAGACAACTGTAGAAAACGAATGCGACATGCTGAAGGCGGTTGAAGAAGTAAAACAGGCTGGCTGCAATGCTCTTGTTGTTTTCCTCGGAAACTTCGGACCGGAAACTCCAGAAACTCAAATCGCGCAGAAATTTGACGGACCTTGCATGTTTGTTGCCGCCGCTGAAGAAACTCAGAACGATCTTATAAACGGACGCGGAGACGCTTACTGCGGAATGCTGAACTGCTCATACAATTTGAACTTGCGTAAAATTCCTGCCGTAATTCCAGAATATCCAGTTGGAACAGCAGACGACATCGTAAAAATGATTGAAGAATTTATTCCTGTCGCACGCGCAATAATCGGTCTTAAAAATCTTAAGCTTATCACATTCGGACCGCGCCCTCAGGACTTTTTTGCTTGCAATGCGCCAATCAAAGGACTTTACGACATCGGAGTTGAAATTCAGGAAAATTCGGAACTTGACCTTCTTGTTGCATACCGCGCCCACAAAGACGACAAAAGAATTCCAGAAGTTGTCGCCGACATGGAAAAAGAACTTGGTTCAGGCGGAAACAACTTCCCGGATCTTCTTCCACGCATGGCGCAGTTTGAGCTTACACTTCTTGACTGGATTGAAGCAAACAAGGGCTGCAAAAAATATGCGGTTCTTGCGGACAAATGCTGGCCGGCATTTCCTAAGGAATTCGGATTTGAGCCTTGCTATGTAAACAGCCGCCTTGCTTCCCGCGGAATTCCAGTTGCCTGCGAAGTTGATATTTATGGCGCGCTTTCTGAATATATCGGAACTTGCATTTCAGGCGCTCCCGTTACTCTTCTTGACATCAACAATTCTGTTCCGCAAGATATGTACGATGAAAGCATCAAGGGAAAATTCTCTTATCCTTATGTTCTTAACGATACGTTCATGGCGTTCCACTGCGGAAACACTCCGTTCTGCTGCATGAACAAGGCTTGCAATCCTGGAGTCAAGTACCAGCTGATTCAGCACAGACTTCTTGAGCCAAAAGATTCCACGCCGGACTTTACACGCGGAACTTTGGAAGGCGACATAATGCCAGGTCCAATCACATTCTTCAGATTGCAGTCAACTCCAGATACAAAGCTTCAGGCTTACATTGCGCATGGTGAAATTCTTCCGGTTGCAACTCGCTCATTCGGCGGAATCGGTGTATTTGCAATTCCTGAAATGGGAAGATTCTACCGCCACGTTCTTATCCAGAAAAATTATCCGCACCACGGCGCAGTTGCTTTTGGCCACTACGGAAAGGCGTTGTTCACACTTTTCAAGTATCTTGGAATCGCTGATGTTGCGTACAATCAGCCAAAGGGAACTTTGTATCCATCGGAAAATCCGTTTAACTGATTTGCAATTTAGCATTTAGTTTGGGAACAAAAAAAATCCGTCTGTATTCGTGCAGGCGGATTTTCTGTTTTACGGCTGAACTGCTGATTATGCGTTCGGCTGTTTCTATTTCTGACCGTAGTAGGCGTTCGGGCCATGTTTTCTCATGTAGTGCTTTTCAATGATGTAGTCCGGAAGCGGCTGCTGCGATGGATTAATCTGAAGCGTATTCATCGCCATGTGGCTCACTTCCTCAAGAACTGCGGCGTTGTAGACGGCTTTGTCCGCGGTGGCTCCCCAAGCGAAAGGTCCGTGTCCGCCCACAAGAACCATGTTCACTTCATTCGGATTCAGCTTGAGAGAGCGGAAGTGGCTTACGATGAGATTTCCGGTTTCCTTTTCGTAGTCATTCTGGACTGCCTCGCGGCTAAGATACGGTGTGCAGGGAACTTCCGTCTGGATGTGGTCGGCGTGAGTTGTTCCGAACAGAGGAACCGGCTTTACCGCCTGCGCCCAGCTCACTGCGTAAGTTGAATGCGTGTGGATTATTCCGCCGATTTTTGTTCCGTCCGAAACAGCAAATTCCTTGTAGATAACGGCGTGTGTCGGAGTATCGCTTGAAGGCCTAAGTTTTCCTTCAACGACATTTCCGTCAAGGTCAACAATCACCATGCTTTCGGGCGTAAGTTCCGGGTAAGGAACTCCCGAAGGCTTGATTGCAAACACGCCGGCCGCCTTGTCGAACGCGCTGACGTTTCCCCAAGTGTAGAGCGCAAGGTGCTGCGCCGGTATCTGCATATTCGCCTCGTAAGCTTCTCTCTGTAATTCCGTGTATTTTCCCATGAATTTTTCCTCCATTTGTTTTTGTGTCATTGCCAGGCATAGACCCGGTAATCTCTAAATAATTGCAATATATGCATTTAGATTTTCGAATCAAGCCCGAAAATGGCAGAAAAGACACTTATTGCCCCGATACTGATTATTTCACGTTTTCGAATGCGGTGCGTTCTGCTTTGAGCGCAGACTTGTAGCCTTCAAGCCATTTGTCAAATCCTGCGGCATCCGCTGCGTCCGGTTTTACGGTTTTCTTCTGCGCGTTCGCAAAAACTTCGGTTTCAAGCCAGTCGCCCAGATTTTTTCCCTTTGAGTCCGCGGTGTATGATGCAAGAAGCGCCATTCCCCAGGGACCGCCCTCGCCTGCTGTTTCCATCGCGCTGATCGGAGTGTGCATTGCCGCCGCCATCGTCTCAAGTCCCACACCTTCCGTCTTGAAGTATCCGCCGTGGCCAGTCATCGAGTCGATCTTAACGTTCTCGGCAAAAAGAACGTCCATTCCGAGCCTAAGCGTTGCGACCGCCGAATAAAGCTGGCTCCGCATGAAATTCGCAAGGTTCAGCTTTGAATCCTGGGAGCGCACAACCATCGGCCGTCCCTCGCTAAAATCCGTAACGCTTTCTCCCGAAATGTAGTTGACCGTATAAATTCCGCCCGCGTCCTTTTCTCCGTCCTTTGCGCAGCCTAGAATCGTGTCGTAAAGTTTTCCGGCATTGAATTGTGCGCCAAGAAGTTTTGCAGCCTCGCCAATCAGCTCGACCCACTTGTTGTATTCGGCGGTGCAGGTGTTCACGTGAACCATCGCAGTCGGCTTTCCGTCCGGAGTTGTAACAATGTCTATTATTCCAGGATATGCTTTTGAAAGAGCCTTCTCAAGAACGACCATCGCGAATACGGAAGTTCCCGCGGAAACGTTTCCTGTCCTGGGAGCAACCGCGTTTGTCGCCACCATTCCGGTTCCGGCGTCTCCTTCAGGAGGAGCGCACAAAATTCCGTCGCAAAGCTCACCTGTAGGGTCAAGCCACAATGCGCCTTCCTTTGTAAGCTTTCCGGCATCAGCCCCGGCAGGAAGCGTCTTCGGCAGAAGTTCCAGAAGTTTTTTCGCACTTCCCTTTCCTTCAACAAGAGAATCGAATTTTCCGGCCATGGACTTGTCGTAGCTTCCGGTCTGCGGATCAATCGGGAACATTCCGCTAGCGTCTCCAACTCCCAGAACTTTTTTTCCTGTCAGCATGAAATGCGCGTATCCTGCAAGCGTCGTAAAAAAATCCACCTGCGGAACATGAGCTTCGTTGTTCAGAATCGCCTGATAATAATGCGAAATGCTCCATCGCTCAGGGCACGGATAATTGAAAAGCTCCGTAAGTTTTTTTGAAGCCTCGCCTGTAATCGTGTTCCTCCAGGTTCTGAACGGAACAAGAAGATTGTTTTCCTTGTCGAACGCAAGATAGCCGTGCATCATCGCGCTGATTCCGAGGGCCTTAAGATTTGAAAGCCTGACGCCGTATTTTTCAAGAACATCTTTTTTTAGCTCCGAATATGCGGCAACGATTCCGCCATGAATTTCTTCCAGACTGTACGTCCAGATTCCGTCCACAAGTGAATTTTCCCAAGTAAAGCCGCCCTGAGCGACCGGATTTTTTTCAGAGTCAATAAGAACTGCCTTTATGCGCGTCGAACCGAATTCGATTCCAAGGACAGCCTGACCGTCTTCAATTTCTCTGGCAATATTTTCTTTCGTCATGTTTTACCTCTGATTTTATAGTAACTGACATTGCGAAAAAAACAAGTGGCGGTTTCCCCTAAAAAATGCCCAAAACTATCACCAAATACGAATTTCCGAACAAAATGATAGGAAAGTCCAGAAATCGGGAACAAAAAAACTATTCCTTTCTTTTGGATTCGGGTTGATAATCATAATCACAAGGGGTGCAGAGGACATCCTTAAATCCAAACACACAGAGGTGCAGAAATGAAAAAGAATTTAGTTTTGGCTGCTGTAATGGCAATGATGGTTCTTCCTACATTCGCGGCAAAATTGGTAAAAGTCGGAATTATCAACAATGACCCGAACGAATCAGGCTACCGCACTGCGAACGTCAACGACATGAAAAAGACATTCACAAAGAAGAACGGCTACAAACCGACTTTCTTCTACAGCCTTAAAAACGACGAGCAGATTGCCGCCGCACGCAAGATGGTTCAGGACGAAGTTGACTACCTTCTGATTTCCGCAGCAGGAACTTCAGGATGGACATCAGTTCTTAAGGACGCGCAGGATGCTGGAATCAAAGTAATTCTCTTTGACCGCACAATCGACGCTGACGAAAGCCTTTACGAAGCTTCAATCGTTTCAGACATGGCTCAGGAAGGAAAGACAGCCGTAAACTGGCTCGCAGGACAGAATCTCAAGGAATACAACATCATCCACATTCAGGGTGTCATGGGTTCAGCGGCACAGATCGGACGCTCAGGCGCGCTTGACGAGAAGGCAAAGGCAGAAAGCAACTGGAACATCGTTGCCCAGCAGACAGCTGAATGGAACGCCGAAAACGCACAGCAGATTGTTCAGGCTGTAATCGATTCAGGCAAAAAATTCAACGTAATCTACGCTGAAAACGACGACATGGCAAAAGGCGCGGTTGCTGCTCTTGACAAGGCGGGAATCTCTCACGGAGTGGGCAAAGATGTAATCGTAATGGGATTCGACTGCAACAAGTGGGCGCTTGAAGAGCTTCTTGCAAAAAGATGGAACTACGACGGCCAGTGCAATCCGTTCCAGGCAGCTTACATCGACGACATCATCAAGAACGGCGCAAAGGAAAAGACAGTCATCATGGACGAGAAAGGATTTGACGCCGCAACAATCACAAAGGCTGATGTCGCAAAATACGGTATCTAAGCGAAGTTATTACCGGATTCTTCGATAAACAACAGAAAAATTTGCTGGAGAATCCAATACCTTGGACACGGGGTTCGGATTACCTTGAAATCTGAATCCCGTGTTTTTTTTGGAGGCATAGCATGGAAGAAAAATCAGTTCTTGAAATGCGCGGAATACACAAAAAATTTCCCGGTGTATACGCATTGCAGAATATTGATTTTACTTTGCGTGAAGGCGAAATTCACGCTCTTATGGGAGAAAACGGAGCCGGAAAATCAACATTGATTAAGGTTCTGACAGGCGTACATCACAAGGATGAAGGCCATGTTTTTGTAAAAGGAATCGGAGCGGTCAACATCCGTTCCCCTCAGGATGCCCAGAACGCAGGCATCTCAACTGTTTATCAGGAAATAACTCTCTGCCACAATCTCACCGTAGCGGAGAATATGTATATAGGAAGAACAAAAGGCCCGTTCACAAGCTGGAAAAAGATGAATGAGGGAGCCGAAAAAATTCTAAAGGATCTTGACATTCCGTGCGAGGCCGAGCAGCAGCTTTCTAGCTGTTCAATCGCCGTGCAGCAGATGGTCGCAATCGCGCGAGCCGTTGACATGGATTGCAAAATTCTCATTCTTGACGAGCCGACTTCTTCCCTTGACGATCAGGAAGTCCAGAAGCTTTTCCGCCTTATGAGGAATCTGCGCGCAAAGGGAGTCGGAATAATTTTCGTTACCCACTTTCTTGAGCAGGTTTACGAAATCTGCGACAGAATCACCGTTCTGCGCGACGGACAGCTTGTGGGCGAATACGAAATCCGCGACCTTCCGCGCCTTGAGCTTGTATCAAAAATGCTCGGAAAATCAGTCGAGAATCTTGACAAGTCGTCCAAATCTGCAGAAGCTCCGGTATTCTCCGCGGATGAAGTTCCGGTCTACGAGGCGGAAAATCTTTCAAGCACGGGCGGCGTAAAACCGTTCAACTTCAGGATTTACAAGGGCGAGGTAAACGGATTCACAGGACTTCTCGGATCGGGAAGAAGCGAGAGCGTGCGCGCGATATTCGGTGCGGACAAAGTTCTCGGCGGAAAAATAAAAGTAAACGGAAAAAGCGTGAACATCACAAAACCGATTCATGCGATGAAAAACGGAATCAGCTATCTGCCTGAAGACAGAAAACGCGACGGCATAATCGGCGACCTTTCCGTGAGAGAAAACCTGATTCTTGCGCTTCAGGTGATGAGAGGCTTCTTCAAACCGTTCAGCCGGGCGGAACAGGAAAAACTTGCGGACGAATACATCAAGCTTCTTGAGATAAAGACAGCTTCCGCGGAAACTCCGATAAAATCCCTTTCGGGCGGAAACCAGCAGAAAGTTCTTCTTGCGCGCGCCTTGCTCTCAAATCCGCAGTATCTGATTCTTGACGAGCCTACACGCGGAATCGACATCGGAACAAAAACGGAAATTCAGGAGCTTGTTCTGAAGCTTGCGAAGGAAGGCAAGAGCGTTACGTTCATCTCATCAGAAATTGACGAGATGATTAGAACCTGCTCGCGTCTTATCGTCATGCGGGATCTCAAGCAGGTCGGAGAGCTTTCCGGCGATGACCTGAACCAAACAAAAATCATGGAAACTATCGCAGGAGGAGAAAAACAATGACTTCTAAAAAAATCACGGACTTCCTTCTTGGACTTGTAAAAAAGCAGATTTTCATTCCGATTGCGGCGCTGCTGATTCTTGTAATATTCAACCTTGCCGCAGATCCTTCATTCTTCAAGATTACGCTCGGTCAGAACAGCGAAGGCTTCCCTGTTCTTTCAGGCTATCTGATTACGATTTTGGACAACGCTTCAGAGCTTGTGATTCTTGCGATTGGAATGACGCTTGTAACGG
This sequence comes from uncultured Treponema sp., assembly GCF_934725225.1. NCBI lineage: Bacteria > Pseudomonadati > Spirochaetota > Spirochaetia > Treponematales > Treponemataceae > Treponema > uncultured Treponema sp. The sequence continues at coordinate 13,405 of NZ_CAKVAM010000007.1, read as the reverse complement.
CTGCTTCCGGCGGACAGGATATTTCCGTGGGAGCTGGAATTGCGATTGCAGGCTCGGTGATTCTGCGTGTTCTGTGCGGAACGGATGCGCGCCCTGAAACTCTTCAGGCTCCGATTTTTGTGGCGTTTCTTGTCGGCTGCATTGTGAGCATGGCGTTCGGCGGATTCAACGGCGTTCTTGTTTCATATTTCAAGATTCAGCCGATGGTCGCAACTCTGATTCTTTTTACAGCCGGACGTTCAATCGCCGCCTGGATTAACGACAACGCGCTTCCGATTGTTGTGGATCCGGTTTTCGGCTACTTCGGAAACTTTATTCCGGGAATTCCTGTTCCGACTCCGGTTTTCATCGCGATAATCTGCATAATAATCACGATGCTTGTTCTCAAATTCACGAACCTGGGGCTTTACACGCAGGCGGTGGGAATCAACAGCAACTCGTCAAGGCTGAACGGACTTGACCCTCAGTTCATCAAATTCATCACCTATGTGATTATGGGACTTTGCGTTGCGGTCGCCGGATTCATCAAAGTCTGCCGAATTTCTTCTATTAATTACTCCGTTATCGCAAAGGATATTGAAATGGATGCGATTCTTGCGGTCGCGCTCGGCGGAAATGCTTTGAGCGGCGGAAAATTCAATATGTGGGCTTCGATTCTCGGAGCTTACGTAATCCAGTTCCTTACGACAACGCTGTTCAAGTTCAATGTCGCTTCAACCGCGCTTCCGGCTTACAAGGCTGTCGTAGTCATCATTCTTGTTGTAATCAGCGCTCCGGTATTCCGCGAAAAAATGTCGCAGCTGGCAAAACAGATTTCCGGCGCAAGAAAACACGCTGTGGCGAATGGAGGCTGTTAAATGAATTTTCTAAATAAAAACAAGCAGAACGAAACTGCGCTTGCAAAAAGAAAACCGCTTTCAGACACGAATCTTCTTCTTGTGATTACGATTGCGGTTTTCGTGGCGATGTATCTTCTTGCGGTCATTTTTCTAGGTTCGGGATTCAGGAAGCCTCAAACTTTCTTCAACCTGCTGAACGAGAACGCTTCGCTCATAGTTCTTTCGTGCGCGCTTAGCCTTGTAATGATTACCGGTGGAATCGATATTTCCGTGGGAACTGTAACGGCTCTCGTCTGTATGTGCTGCGCTGTTCACTTGGACAAAAACGGCGGAACAATTGCGGGCGCGGTCGTTTACGCGCTGGTCATCGGAGTAAGCTTCGGTCTTGTGCAGGGATTCCTTGTCGCCTTCCTTGACATTCAGCCGTTCATCGTCTCGCTTGCGGGAATGTTCTTTGCAAAAGGAATGACGACAATCGTAAACGCGACTCAGTTCAACGTAAAGCATGAGGGATTCGTAAAGCTCATAGAAACAAGAATATACGTTCCTGGAATGGGCTCGGTGAACAAGGTCGGAAAATACATTCCGGCTTATGTGGAACCGGGCGTTCTCGTGGCGCTCCTTGTTGTTGTGATTCTTTTCCTTGTGCTCAGGTGGACAAAGCTCGGACGCAACTTCTATGCGGTGGGCGGAAACCAGCAGAGCGCGAATATGCTCGGAATCAATGTTCCGATGACAAAATTCCTTGCGCACTTCATCTGCTCGGTTCTTGCGGCAATCGGCGGATTCGTATACTTCATGCACGTAGGCTCAGCCTCTCCAAGCCATGCAAGCGGCTACGAAATGAACGCAATCGCATCTTCGATTATCGGCGGAACAATGCTCACGGGCGGAGTCGGAAACATCGCGGGAACGTTCTTCGGCGTGCTTTCACTTGCGACAATCAAGAACATCGTGTCCTCTCTCGGACTTGATGACGCCTGGTGGACAAACATCACGGTTGCCTTCATGATTTGTCTTTTCCTCCTGATTCAGAGCGTGGTTCTTTCAAGGAAGAATTCAAAGCAATAAACTTAAGTCTTTGACAAACCTGACGATTTGATACAAAATTACGGCTGCCCCTGAAAACTTGGAGCAGCCGTTTTTAAAAGCCTTGAAATGGCATTTTGATTTTTGTAAAAACAGATGAAAATAGACTTTGCCGGAGCATTTTACAAGAAAACCGAAGAATCCTCTTTTAAAATGAAATTTGTCTCAGGAACCAAGGAATGTGTTCTTCTTCATTTCTACAATCCCATGGTCATCACGCTGGACGGAAAACAGATTGAAACCCAGGCGAATGCGTGCATTCTTTACAGGCCCGGAACTCCGCAGATTTACTGGTGCAAGAACAACGAATTTGAAAACGACTACATAAAATTTCTTCCGGCGGATATGGCGTTTTTCAACGACTTTCAGATTCCGTTTGACGAGATTTTTTACGTGACCAACACGGACATAATCAGGCGCGAGATGACGGACATCACCTATTTTCTGACGGAACGCTACGAAAACCACGATCACGAGCTTTTAGACCGCCTGTGCAAGGTTCTGTCCAACCTCCAGAACAACCGGCTTTATCCGAGCATAAAAACAAAGCGCGAAAGTGAAACCCGCTTCAGGCTGAATCAGCTCAGAAAAAAAGTTTCGGAAAATCCTGAAAAATGGACAGTCGATCTTATGGCGGACAATTTCTTTCTTACGCGCTCGCATTTTTCAGTTTTATATAAGAAGACTTTCGGTGTCACGCCGCAGTCCGACATCCATTTTTTTGTGAACGAAAAAGCCCTCCGCCTCCTGAACACAACCGAACTCACAGTCCAGGAAATCTCCCAGAAATGCGGCTACAACGAATGTGAGAATTTCATCCGCGCCTTCAAAAAAATGAACGGAGTTTCCCCGCACCAGTACCGAAAACAGAAAGGGGAATAAAAAAAGCTTCCTTAAAAGTTTTCACTTCTAGGGAAGCTTTCGTTACGCAGATTTTACGCTGCTTTCAATTCTACTGGAGAAGAGAAAGAACGTTCTGTGAGCTCTGGTTTGCCTGTGCAAGCATCGCTGTTCCAGCCTGAGAAAGAACCTGGTTCTTTGTAAAGTCAACCATTTCCTTTGCCATGTCTGTATCGCGGATGCGGCTTTCAGAAGCCTGAAGGTTTTCTGCGCCAATATCAAGACCAACAACTGTCTTTTCAAGGCGATTCTGGTATGCACCAAGGTCTGCGCGCTGTTTGTTAATCTTCTTGATTGCTTCATCCAAAGTTCCGATTGCGCGGTTTGCTTCGTCTGGGCTTTCAAGAGTCATAATCTCTTCTGTTCCAACTGCACGGAGTCCAAGAGCAGCTGCGCTCATTGTTCCAATATATACCTGTGTGCGCTGATCCATGTTTGCGCCAATATGAAGCCACATAGAAGCTGTAACACTGTTTTCACCTGTTGGGCGTGCAAAGCGGCCAGTAAGCATGTTCATGCCGTTGAACTGTGCGCAAGAAGCAATGCGGTCAACTTCAGCGATGAGTGAAGAAACTTCAACCTGAATCTGCATGCGGTCTTCGTCAGTGTAAATTCCGTTGCTTGACTGAACTGCAAGCTCGCGGATGCGCTGAATAATGTCTTCAGTTTCCTGAAGGTATCCTTCTGTTGTCTGGATGAAAGAAATGCCGTTCTTTGCGTTTGTAGAAGCCTGATTCAATCCGCGAATCTGGGATCTCATTTTTTCTGAAACAGCAAGTCCAGAAGCATCATCACCGGCGCGGTTGATTTTCATTCCAGAAGAGAGTTTTTCCATGTTCTTCTGGTTGTTCAAATCAGTCAAACCCTGTGAACGCTGTGCAAACATTGCACTCATGTTGTGATTGATAACCATAATTTATCTCCTATGATCAAGATACTGGAGTTCTAAGCAAACATTTTGTGCCTGCTTCCCCTGCTTTGGGTTTACCACCCTATATTTTGATTGTCGGAGTTTGATTTTTTTACTTTAGATTTTTTTTAGATAAATTGCTATTTTTTTCCTTTGCAGCATGAATTGCAGCCAGTTACAATAACGTGTTTTTTCCCTTCAGTTTTATTAAAAAGCCGGGCAACAAGATGACCATCCGCAAGAGGAATTTCTTTATGGCAAACAGGACAAATTCTTTTTAATCCAGGCTCAACTCGTGGATAGCAATGCGGACAGCCGTTTATCGTGCAAAGCTGATCCGGAACATTCATAGGTCTGTAAACTCTGCTGACCAAATCTTCACCCGGAAGAAGAGAAGAACCGCAAATTGGACACGAAACCAAAAGTCCTTTTTTCTGTGCATTTTCACTGCGGATTTTTCTAGCTTTAAGTTCTGAATTTTTATTTTCCAAGGATTTAAATTTTATATAAAGATTCAGCAAAAAAATTATAAGCGCAAAAGCAGCAACGGCAATAAAATAAGTCAGCATAAAGGCATTATAAATTCTAAAAAATTTTATTTCAACAAAAAGCGGCGCAGCTACAGCAAAAGGTTGTTTTTGATAAAATCACATGATATAATCTGAACGGAAATAAAAATATGACAAAAGTATCTTCTGACTTGAAAGAAAAAATTCCTGTAAACGAACGGCAGCAGCGCGGAACTTCGCTTTTTCCGTTGCAGTACAATTTTTGCAATACAGAAAATCCGTACTACGACTTGTGGCTTCACTGGCATACAGAATTTGAGCTTATCCACATTCTTTCTGGAACTTACAATCTTTTTCTTGGCGACCACGAAATTGTTTTGAACAAAGGAGATTCCTGCATCATTCCCGGAAAAATTGTCCACGGAGACGCACCAGACAAAGGCGCAAGCAAATACGAATCCGCGGTTTTTGACATCGAGCTTTTGCGTCAGCATGGATTCAGCCCGGACAGTTTTATAAACGACATTATATTGGAAAATATTTCGCTGAAAAATTATATTCCGGCGGAACAAAAAGATATTTTCACAACAGTTGAATTTTTATTCGACACAATCCGCGAGCAAAGAGAAGGCTGGGACATAATTGCTTCCGGCGCGCTGATTGTTTTTTTTGGACTTTTAAAAAAGAATCATTTTTATTCTGAAAAGAAAATTCTTCCGGCGCAAAAAAGAGCCAGAAACAAAAAGCTTGACCTTGTTTTGGATTTTATAAAAAAGAACTACGGAAACGACATTTCGCTTGAGCAGCTTTCTGTGGCAGCCGGATTTTCTCCAAAATATTTTTGCCGCGTTTTTAAGGAAATGACAGGACGCTCTCCAGTTGAATATTTAAACTGGTTTAGAATCAGCAGAAGCTGCGCGCTTTTACGAGAATCCAACGACAAGCTTTTGAACATCGCTCAAAAATGCGGATTCAAAGATTTCAGCTACTTTATAAAAATGTTCCACAGATACAAAGGAATGACGCCGCTCAAATACAGAAACATGGAATTAAAGGCAAACAAAGCTTCAGAAACTGAATCCGCGCAAAAGGAAAATAAAATATGCTGAAAGACAAAACAATTTTAATCGGAGTTACAGGAAGCATTGCGGCATACAAAGCGGCAACTCTCGTAAGCATGCTTGTAAAAACAGGAGCTGAAGTCCGCGTGCTAATGACAAAAAACGCCACAAACATAATCAATCCGATTACATTTGAAACTTTAAGCGGACACAAATGCCTCATAGATACTTTTGATAGAAATTTTGAATTCAAAGTAAGCCACGTTTCACTTGCGCAAAAAGCGGACATTTTTTTAATCGCGCCGGCAACCGCAAACACAATCGCAAAAGTTGCAAACGGAATGGCAGACGATATGCTGACTTCTGTTTTTCTTGCAGCAAAATGTCCGAAGATAATTTGCCCTGCGATGAACACCGCAATGTACGAAAATCCAATAACGCAAGACAATCTTGAAAAATGCAAAAAGTTCGGATTTAAAATTCTTGAGCCGGAAACAGGACGTCTTGCCTGCGGTGAAAACGGAAAAGGAAAAATGCCCGAGCCTCAAGCAATATTTGAATTTATTGAAAATGAAATTTCATTTGAAAAAGATTTTCTAGGAAAAAAAATTCTTGTTACAGCCGGACCAACTCAGGAAGCAATAGATCCTGTTCGGTTTATCACAAACCATTCATCCGGAAAAATGGGCTATGCGATTGCAAAAATAGCGGCAGCAAGAGGCGCGCAAGTAACTTTAATTTCAGGACCAGCATCGCTTAATCCGCCGCAAAATGCAAAGACAATAAAAATCACCAGCGCAAAAGAAATGCTTGAAGCCGTAAAGGAAAATTCGCAGAATTCCGACATAATAATAAAATCCGCGGCAGTTGCAGATTTCCGCCCCCAAAATTTCAGCGCAGAAAAAATAAAAAAATCAGGCAAGGAGCTTTTTATAGAACTTGAACGCACGGACGACATTCTTGCTTTCCTTGGAAAAAATAAAAAACCGAATCAAATTCTCTGCGGATTTTCTATGGAAACTCAAAACTTAATTGAAAATTCCAAGAAGAAACTTTCAGCAAAAAATTTGGATTTAATCGTTGCAAATAATTTAAAAACTCCGGGCGCAGGATTTCAGACGGACACAAACCAAGCCACAATAATTTCAAAAGATTTTCAAAAAGAACTTCCGCTGATGCAAAAAGAAGAACTTGCAAGCCGCATACTTGATGAAATAAAATCACTTTTATAGAAGGAAAATTCATGGAAGAAAATTTTTCGCAGGCAATTGAAAAAACAAAAAGCATTTTGCACACAGACGAATTTATAAAATATTTCACATTTGAAAACATATTGAAAATTGCAATAAGCGTTGTTTCCGTCATAATTTTCTATATTGTCTATCGGCTAATAAAAAAATTCATAAGAAAAAAAGCGGCGGCAAAGCTTGAAAAAAACACAGCGGTTCTTGTAAACAAAGCCATAAGCTACAGTTTTTACGTTTTAATCGGAATGTACATTTTGGGACTTTTCGGAATCAACTTAAAAGCAATCTGGGGCGCGGCAGGAGTTGCGGGACTTGCAATCGGATTTGCGGCGCAAACAAGCGTCAGTAATTTTATAAGCGGACTTTTTGTGCTAGGCGAAAAATCCATGAAAATCGGCGACACAATTTCTGTAAGCGGAACAAACGGAACTGTAGAATCCGTAGGACTTTTAAGTGTAAAAATAAAAACGCTGGACAATCAGCTAGTAAGAATTCCAAACAGCAGCATAATAAATTCCGTGCTGACAAATTACAGTAGCTACAAAACTACAAGACAGACTTTTGAAATTCACATAAGCTACGAAGCCGACTTACAAAAGGCAATGCAAAGAATAAAAGAAATTGGTTTGAGCTGCCCGGCAGTTCTTAAGTCTCCGGAACCGCAAGTTTTTTATGACGGACTTGGAGGTTCCGCAAAATTAAAACTTATAGTCTGGATAAAAAATGAAGATTTAATTCAAGCCAAAAACTGCATTTTAACCGGCATTGTAAAAAACTTCAGGCAGGAAAATATAAAAATAATGTAAAGATTGAACTTTTTCTGCAATTTTTTTTATTCTGCGGATATATAATAAGCATGAAAAACTTTTTATTTATCTGCCCGGTCATTTTATTTTTTTCCTGCGAATTTTTCAGCTACACAGAAAATGAAAAATTCAGTCTTCCGTATTCTGGCGAATGGAGCGTAAAAACAAGCCGCCAGCCGGATTCAGAAGAAATATTTGTCATCGGAAGAAATTTTTACTCTGAAGTAAACAAAAACGAAGCTACAGCCTTGCTCGCCTATTCGCATTCAGATAAAAAAATTTACGGCGCAATCTATCCATACGGAAACAATTTGACTTATTTAGATGGATTTGCCGCGGAAGTTTTGTTTTCAATTTCAGCCGCCGCAGTGGATTCCGATTCATGCAAAAATGAATATCTTTCAAAATTCAACTGGCAAAAACTCATGGAAGAATGCCGCGTCTTTGAAGAAAATGTCTGGAAGCTTGACAAAGAAAGAATCATGAAAAAAATTTCTTCAGGCAATTTCAAAAAGAGTGATTTAAAACTATTGGAATGAAAAAGAATTCGTTGTATCATAAAATGGATTTTAAAATAAGGATTTAAAATGAAAAAAATATTTTTCAAAATTTTCATCGCGGCAAATTTAATATTTCTGTTTTCTTGTGCTGAAAAAAATAAAACTGCCGCAACTGAATTGCCGACTGTAAAAATCCATAACTGGTACTATTTTTCAAATGAAGGATTTCAAAAAATCGATTTGCCGCAAAACGCTCCAGAAGTTTACGAAAAGCCTTGGACAGAATCGGTGCGGATAACAAGCGCGGCAAGTTTAGTAAATTTGGAAAATAAAAGTTCCGAATTTTCTGCATTCGCCTTGGTCAACAAAAAAGGACTTATTTGCTTTAACGACGACAAAATAGAACTTTACTGCGACAATTCAATTTTTTTGCCGGACACAGCGGACACTTTGGTTTTCAGCGACGGAAAGCCAGTTTTTTACTTGTACAGAAGCAGTTTTTTTAATTCAGACTTAAACCAAAGCACAATTCACAGCACGCGGCCTTTTCTAGTTGAATTCGCGCCAGACTCAAAACTTTTTTATCCAATAGTTTCCTATTCAAATTTAAATCTTAAAGATGAAGATCAAATTACAGGATATTTTTGGGACGGAAAAACTTGGGCTTGCTCTGCAAAAAAAACGTTAAAAAACGGCGTTGAATTTTCATACTTCTGCTGGCAGCCTTTAGTTCCGTTGACAGAAGCCTGCCCTGCGCTCGGACAAGAAATTTTTAAGTTCAATCCATTGACGGAAGACGGCTACAAAAAAATGATTCTGCCCAAACTTTTTGAAGAATCGCCAGAAGAACTAAAATCGCTGCTTGCCTCCATTCCCGAAGAATTTTCATTTTATATTTCATGGAAAAATCCATCTGGAACAAGTCCCGAAAACTACAGTCACATTGGAACATCCGACAATTTTTTGAGCGCGCACGCAGGATTTTCATCTGGAAAAAAATACGTAACGGCAGTTTTTTCAGACGGCACAACTTACATAAAAAAATCATCAGAAAATTCTATAAAAGCATTCAGGCTTCCGCTTTTGCCAAAAGGATTTTCTTATGGCGAAATGGCAGTTTCTGGAGACACGCTTTACGTCGCCTGGGAAGAAAGTTCTTTTTTCAAAACTGCAAGAGCCGGCTTTATCAGCGTAAATTTAAAGGAAATAATAAATTAATAGCGGACTAAGTTCGGAACTTTTGAAAACGGAGCTGGCTTTATGTAAAGATATTTCAGCGGATGAATGTCAAGTCCGTTTACTTTCCAGCCGCCAATTTCGTCAGTATTAACAAGATGCGCGCTTACAGGATGCGAAACAGGAATTAGAACACTTTCATCCAAAAGAATTTGTTCAGCCTGCGCCATAAGTTTGTAACGCTCGGAAATATTGTCAATCCGCGTAGCTTCTTGCAAAAGTGAATCGTAAGTTTCGTTTTTAAATCCAGAAACATTCAGCGAAGAATTTCCGCGGAAAAGCTCAAGAAATGCCAGAGGATCCGCAAAGTCGCCAATCCAAGAATAATAGAACAAGTCTGCTTTCCAAGACGGAATCGAAGCGTTGTATCTGTCAAAACTTGTTGTCTGAATTTTAAAATCCACGCCAAGTGATTCCCAGGCATTTTTCAAAATCTGCGCGCACTCTGAAAGATAACCATCTCCAGTCGAAGCAAAAAGCAAAGTCAGTTTTTCTTCCTGCGGAATTCCATTTTTCTGCCGCGCTTCATTCATCATTTTTAAAGCGTCATTTTCATCATAATCAGAAATTCCTGCGACTTCAGGATAGCCCGGCAAAGGATAAATAAAAGTTTCAGCCTTTATATTGAATTTTTCACGCAACTTGTCATAAGGAATCGCTTCAAGCAGCGCATCGCGGAATTCTTTTTTTGCCCAGACATTGTCTTGTTTTTTAAAGAAAAAATAAACAGTTCCAAATTCCGTGCCAATCAAAAGTTTTGACTTGTCGATTATTTTTGCGGCTTCGGCATTTCCCATAATCCAGTCGATTTCGCCATTGTTGAATTTGTGGGAATTTTCAGAATAATCATCGCTTAAAGAAATTTTTATTTCAGGAATTTTTACATTTTCGGAATCCCAGTAAAATTCATTTTTCTTAATCAGAATTTCATTTCCGTCGTAAGATTCAAGCACAAAAGCTCCGCTGAAAGCATTTTTATTTTCACTTACAACACTGAAAGCATGATGGCACAAAATTTTCGGAAGATGGCCAGCCGGCTCAGTCAAATGAACAACAACTGTAAAATCATCTCTCGCATCGATTCTTACATCCTGCGCAGAAATTTTTCCCTGCCTGAAATCAGACGCGCCTTCTATGCAGTCCAAAAGCGAAGCAAACGGAGCGTTCGGAGTTTCCAAAAGTGAAATCCAAGAATTTCTTACATCGTTTGCAGTAATCAAAGTTCCATCGCTGAATTTCGCATCGTTGCGCAAAGAAAATGTCCAGCGTTTTTTATCACGCGAAATTTTATATGACGAGCAAATCGCAGGCAAAGGCGCAAGATTCACAGGATCATAAGAAAAAAGCCCTTCGTACAAGCCGGTAAAAAGCTGAGCTTCGGCAGTAAAAGCGGCCGTATGCGGATTCATGTCATAAGAATGAAGCGGCGCGCAAATATTTACTCTGCGCTGTTTAGGCAAATCCTGCGCAAAGGAAAATGCGCCAAGACAAAAGAAAATTATCGCTGCAAAAACTTTTTTCAAATTAAACCTCGACAAAACTCATGAAATTCCAAGTTTTTTCATCTGTTCCTGCTCTTCAACATAGGAAAGATATTCTGCCCGCTTCTGGTTGAATTTGACAACAATATTTTTAATTGTCATAAGCTCCATTGACAAGCCTTTGATTCTTGAGCGGTCAACAGTTTTTGAAGTGTTCTTGAAAAATTCATCAAGTCCATAAAGCTGCGCAAAAATATGATTGTTCTCAACCATCTGCTTGTTCAAATATTCAAGAATCGCGGAATCATTCTGGTTGTCGGCTTTTTTATATCCGGGCGAATTCGGACTGCTAAACGAAGCGTAAACTCGTGTTTTTTTCTGAAGAGTTGCATAAAATTCGTTGTATTTTATTGTTTCCTTTTTTTTTGTGTCAGTGCGCTTGTCAGTAATAAGAATATCGTAAGAAACAGGCGGCTCTTCCAATCCGAAAATATTTCTCAAAAATCTAAGAATCGCATCTTTTAAAGTTTTCTTTTCACTCTGAAGAATTTCATGGTTCAAGTTGACTTTTTCAGCAATCGCATTGAACTGTTCGCCAGTTGAAGCCAAAATCCGCAAAGCGTCCATTATAATTGCGTGAGTGTCAATTGTGGACTTTTTTTCTTCCTGAGATTCTTTTACTTTCAATCTTTCGTACAAGGAATTCTGAAGTTTTTCTTTTTCCGGCGAAGTTTCCTCCGCAACCAATTCTGAAACAAGCTCATTATTAAAAGATTTTCCCGGAAAGCAAGATGGAAAAAGCCGTTTTATTTCACCAAGCAATGCGCCCGAAGAAGCAAACGCCTTTTCCTTGTCAAACGACGGATTTGCAAAGACTTTTTTTCTGATTTCAATTTTATAACGTTCACGCTGAAAATCCGCAAGATTCTTCAAGCCGCTATCAATTTCAGCCATCGCAGTTTGCGTTTTTGCAACACTGTCTTTTAGAAGACTTTGAACAATTGGCTGAACTCCGCTTTTAAGTTCATTCATTGCAATTGCAAGCGCGCGCGTATTCGGCCGAGTTGAATTAACGCTCAAGTTTGCCCAAGAAAAAGTATTGTTCAGCTCAAGCATTTTTTTAATTTTTCCGTTGTCAAGCTGCGAAACAGAAAACTTCATAAAGTTACAAACATAATCCAGCATCGTTTCATACTGGCTGAGCCTTATTCCAAGAACAATTGAACGCTCGTTATCTGCAAAAGATGAAGTTTCAGGCAAGGAAATTGAAGTAATGCGGCTGTCGTTTTTATACGGATCTGGAACAACCAAAGATCTTTTTACAAGATTATCAAAAATATTCCTCAAGCAGGAAAAATGAAGCCTATAATCTTCCAAAAGCTTAGGAAGCTCAACATTATCAAACCATTGCTCCCGCTCTTCTGCAGCTGAAATAATTTTCTGATTAAAATTTTCATTCTCGGTCATATTTTTTTCCATAAGATATTAGCACAGCGGAGCAAAAGGAGCAATTCCAATTAAAAGACTTTTTTCCGCAGAATTACCTTACAACGCTGATAAACATTTTCTTTTAAATTTCGGAAAAAAATAACCGTTACTTAATAAAGTTTTTTTGCTCACAAACGATTTATTAAGCAAGCCGTGTCTTTTCCACATTTTCATGCTGAACTTCAAGAATGTCCATGATTTTATCTATCATTTTCTGCTTAGGATCAGGCTCGTTTTCTGGCAAAGTCGAAAGATATTCACTGCGGAATTTTTTACATTCAATAACAGGACTTGAAGTGAACACAAGTTTATCCGGACCAACAAAATCGCTCAGCATATCTTCTTTTCCGTCTTGAATTTCAAGAATTGAGCCGTTTATGCTTACGCAAATTGCAATGTCAAACAAACGAAGATAACTATCAATTTCCCTTAAACCGCGTTTTGTTTCTGGATGTCCCGGACGGTATCTTGTTCCCGACGGAAAAACCAAAATAACTTCGCCGCGTTTTTTGCAGTCGTCCATTGCGCGCATTGCAGCCAAATTGATTTTTCTTGCCTTGAGCATTTCTTCCTTTGCTTCTTCTTCAGACTGAGCCTTTTCTTCATTTTTTGTGAGGCTTCTAGTAGGATAAATTACAACTCTCGTGAAACTTTCAGCGAACGCACGGACAATTGGATTGTCTTCATTCAATTTCATGCCTGCAATTGCAACTGTCCGTTTTGAAAGATCAGCCAAATCAGAATTTCCGCTGTGCTCAAGCATATAAAGCAACGCCGGCAAATCTGTATTTGAATAATGCTCCATTAAAATCAGTCCGCTTTTTCCTGATTTCACCTGATTATAAAAATCCAAAAAATTTTCAACGTTTCCCAAATGACTTTCTGGCAAAAGATTGTCTTCAACCAATTTATCCATCAGTTTTCTATTTTTTGGGTTTGCAAGCTGATAAACATTCGAGCTGTCAATTTTAGCAGCGGCAACAGAATTCAATGAAAGGGCTTTAAAAAAGTCAGCATAAGCTTCACGGATAGTTTTCTTTTCCATGGAATAACCTCTAAGAAAAATAAAAAAGTGATTTTATATTTTAAATGCAAAATGGGAGTATGTCAACAAAAGGATGCAGGAAGCCGCCAGAAGAACTCGATGGAAACTCTCCTGCGGAAAATCCTGCGCGCAGCAAAAAAAAGAGCCACCCGCGCTTGGCGGGAGGCCCTATGAAGAGAGTATGGAAAAAGCCGGCCGCGTCCTAGTTTCCCGCCAGTGGCAGTATCATCGGCGCAGGGGAGCTTGGCTTCCGTGTTCGGGATGGGAACGGGCATGTCCTCCCCGCCATGGCGG